>CAINVQ010000062.1 GCA_903854175.1 uncultured Actinomycetes bacterium
AGTCCAGCTAAAAGAAACCAGAGGTTCGCAACGCCAACAACTGCGGGCTTCGTGAGGTCGTCAACGTTTTCGAAAGAAACAGTCTCTTCAAAAGGAACTCCATCGAGCTCGAAGTGTCCCGTAAGTGAGGTCGAAGTAATCTCGAGTCGTACGTAGCGAAAAGCTTCTGCGCGTTTCTTCATGACACCACTCATGCTACGACGCACGCTTTGCAATAAGGGCAAAGCGCCCACAGGGGCGTAATGCACGGTCACTAAAGAAGATTTCTCCGCCGTCAGTGCTCTGGCGACTGACTTCAATGTTTTCACTATGCAACCCTGCGCCAAGTAGCTGGTGACTGGCAACATGTCGAAGATCTAATCGTGACCGGTCACCGCCATCACTCACTGTGGCCCCAGGGATATGTGCAAATACTTCTGCTACTTCAGGGCCAACTTGGTAGCCCTCGAGAGATATTGATGGACCAACAAATGCGTGCACTGTGGCAGGAGAGTCGAAGTGTTCTAGTGCGCTAGCAATAACACCACTGGCGAGTCCTTTCCAACCAGCGTGCACTGCGGCGAATCTATTAGACGCGCTATCGAAAAGAAGAATCGGGACACAGTCAGCAACAAGTATGCAGAGCACTACATCGCTCTCACTGGTAACAAGTCCGTCAGCTTCAGTATCGGTGATTGCCTGTGCTGCATCAACAACATCACTGCTGTGAACTTGTCTAACAATTATGAGATGCTTCGCGCCAACAGCCTCTGCGACTCGCTTTCTGTTCTCAATAACATGCTCTGGGCTGTCACCAACGTGAACACCAAGATTGAGTGATTCATACGGCCCTTCACTCACACCACCAAATCGGTCAGTGATAAATGCATCAATGCCAAACTTCTTCGCAGAGAGAATCGGATACACGCTGAGCGGTCCGCGAACTTCTGGAGTGAGTGTTACCTCTACTGACACTTTTGACAGATCCCATTTAGTTCTATGACGTGGCGAAGATCTTTGAATCCGTTCTTGCTCGCAATTTCACCAGCCCACTTCTCAAGTTGTGGTGCGTCAACTTCAACTGTTGCCCCACAATTGCGACATGCCAAGTGGTGGTGGTGAACATCCACAACACAGCGTCGATACAAACTCTCACCGCGGTCAGTCATAACAATGTCGACGTCTTTAGAATCAACGAGCTTGCGAAGCTGGGTGTAGACGGTGGCGAGTGAGATCTGTCCGCCATCTTTGATTATGAGCTCGTGTAGGTCTTGGGCGCTGACGAAACCTTGGACTCGTCCAAGTACACCGATAACTTCGCGGCGTTGCGCGGTATTTCTGGTGCTGGCCATAAACAATGGTATCCCGTCTGGATTTGCTTCTTGGAATGATTCTAAGTAACGTTATTAGAATCATTCCAATCAACGCAAAAAGGATGGAGTTGTAATGGTTAGAAATAAATGGTTCTTCTTAGTCCCGTTCATCATTGTGTTTGCAGTCTTCGGGGTCATAGGGATGGCTCATTTCATTGCTCCATCATGGATTGGTGAAAAAGCGGTGAGTGCTGGCTACCTTCAGAAAACTGTTGGTCTCATTACTGACGCTCCTCACGCCACTGCAGAGCTGTTCTATTCATCAATTGAAAACATCGTCATCTTGGCGGTTGGATTCAGCTGGGGCAAGCGACGCTGGCGCCGTGAGCACGAAGAGTTCGACCGCGAACACGGTGTTGTCCACGACGACACTGAAGTACTTGCGTAACCTGACTCTGTGAGTCAAGACGCGTCACAACTTCTAAAGGACTGTTACTTCCCAGGTCCCGGCACGCCCGTGCGCCTGGCGGTTTCTGGTGGCCCTGATTCACTCGGACTACTACTGCTCGCAATTGAAGCGGGGCTGAGTCCAACAGTGCACCACGTTGATCATCACGCCAGACCAACGAGCACCCAAGATGCAAAGCACTTAAAAGAAATTTGTGCAGTGCTCAATGTGCCGTTCATTCTTCACAACGTTGTTGTTGAAGGTGGGGGTAACTTCGAAGCGCGTGCCCGCGAACTGCGCTTTGGCGTATTGCCAAGCGACGCCATGACTGGCCACACCATGGAAGACCTCGCTGAGACGGTATTACTTAACATGCTTCGTGGTGCGGGGATTGATGGGATGTCGCCAATGATTGATAACCCCACTAAGCCACTTCGCGATATTCGCAGAAGTGATCTGCATGCGTTCGTGGCGAGTTCAAAGTTCGAGCCGGTTATTGATGAAACAAATAACGACATGGCTTTTCGTAGAAACCAAGTTCGCCAGCAACTTCTTCCTTTTATGCAAGAAATCGCCGGCCGCGATATCACGCCACTTATTGCTCGCCAGGCAAAAATTATGTTCGAAGAGCGTTCATGGCTTGACGCATTAAGCCTCGACGACCGTGCCACATCGCTCGAAGAAGCGGACTGTCGAGAGCTACAGAAGTGGCCAAAGGCCAGACTGCGACGCTGGTTGAGGGTGCAGCTGCGAGAAATTGGCGAAGGTGGACTCTGGCACCCACCAACAGCTGACGAAATTGAGCGGGCAATGGCTGTAGTTAATGGTGACGTAACCGCAATGGAGCTCTCTGGTCGTCGCCGGTTGTCTCGAAAAGACCAACGCCTCACTCTTGCCTAGTCACACCAACTACGCTGGCAGTCCATGGGTTCACATTCACCAGAAGATTTCACTGCACACTGGGCAAAACACGAACTAGGCGAAGTAGTCGTTTCCGCCAGGGAGATCCAAGCTCGCGTTAAAGAGCTTGGTGCACAGATCACGAAGGATTACGCCAACAACCCGCCACTACTCGTGTGTGTTCTAAAGGGTGCCGCAAACTTCATGACTGAGCTCATGCACGCAATTGAACTACCAGTCACCATTGACTTCATGGCAGTCTCTTCCTACGGTGCAGCCACTAAGACCAGTGGCGTTGTGCGCATTGTTAAAGACCTTGATGCTGACATTGCTAACCGTGACGTTCTTATTGTTGAAGACGTTGTTGACTCAGGTCTCACACTTAACTACCTACGCCAGTATTTGGGTTCACGCAACCCACGCAGTCTTGACGTATGCGCACTTCTTCTCAAAGAAGGAGAACAGCGCGTTGAACAAGAGCTCAAGTACGTTGGATTCTCAATTCCACCTGACTTCGTAGTTGGCTACGGACTTGACGTTAATGAGCGTTACCGCAACCTCGATGCGATCTACACATTCACGGGTACTCCATAACCATGGTTGACCAGCCTCGCGTTCAGAAGCTGATCCGAGAACTCCTTGAAGCGATTGGTGAAGATCCAAATCGTGAAGGACTAGTTGAAACCCCACGCCGTGTTGCTGAAATGTATGTTGAACTCTTCGAAGGACTCGAAGCAGATCCAGGTGAACACTTACGCACCAATTTTGAAGCAGGCCACGACGAAATGGTGATGGTTCGTGATATCCCATTCACCACACTTTGTGAGCATCACATGGTTCCCTTCACTGGACTTGCACACGTGGCGTACCTCCCTGGAGCAGAAGGAAGAGTTGTTGGGCTTTCTAAGATGGCTCGACTCGTTGAAGGCTTTGCTCGCAGACTGCAGGTGCAAGAGCGCATGACGACACAAATCATTGACGCCATGGAACGAGAAATGAAACCACGAGGGTCAATTGTCGTCCTCGAAGCCGAACACTTCTGCATGTCAATGCGTGGCGTTAAGAAGGCTGGAGCAACGACGGTGACGTCTGCAGTTCGCGGTGTCTTTAGAGATGATGCGGCGTACCGTGCAGAAGCACTCCAGTACATCCACCAGCGACGGTCTACATGTCGTTGAGTCCAATGGTGATGGGCATTGTGAATGTCACTCCGGACTCATTCTTTCCTGCTTCAAGAAGTGCCACCACCACCGAAGCAATTGAACGTGGTCGCCACTTATTCTCAGTGGGATGCGACATTGTTGACGTTGGCGGAGAATCAACTCGACCTGGCGCAGAAACTATTTCACCGGAGGAAGAACTCAAGCGAGTACTTCCCGTTATTGAAGCACTACGTATCCATGGTCCAGTTTCAATTGATACGCAAAAAGAAATTGTTGCGCGCGCAGCAGTAAAAGCTGGGGCCAGTGTGATTAATGACGTTTCTTGCACGCTTGTTGAAATAGCTGGCGAGCTCGGAGTTGGCTACGTGGCCATGCACCGACAAGGGACTTCTACAGATATGCAGACAAACCCGAGCTACGACAATGTGGTTGGAGAGATCACCCAGTTCTTGCGTGTGGCTGCAACCAGAGCGAAAGTAGCTGGCGTGAGAAAGCTCTGGCTTGATCCCGGTATTGGATTTGGAAAGACCGTGGAACACAATGTGGCGCTGCTGGCGCACTGTGAAACATTCGTGAAGTTGGCGCAAGAATACGGCGCTGGAGTGCTGATTGGCACTAGTCGCAAACGTTTTCTCGAATCTTTGGGCAAGGATTCGCTAACTGTGGACGAACGTTTGGAAGGATCTATCGCAACTGAGGCATGGGCAATGCTCAAAGGTGTCAGTATGGTGCGAGTACATGACGCAGAGGCGGCGGTGCAACTACGTGAGTTGCTCGTTCGTCCCGTGCAGGAGGTAGTGGCGTGAGGGGCAAGTGGGCAGCGGGCATAGAGCCTCGGAGCTTCACC
>CAINVQ010000063.1 GCA_903854175.1 uncultured Actinomycetes bacterium
CTCAACGAAAGCGGAAAGACTCTCCTGCGAGACGCCTCAGTACGATTCCCCGCTGGCCGCAAAGTAGCCATTACTGGCGCATCAGGAGTTGGAAAGTCGACACTCCTTCGAGCCATTGCCTCGCTTGAAAATGTGAGCGATGGAGAGATAACTATTGGGGGCACCCCCCTGTACGAACTGGATGAAACAGAAGTTCGAAGTCACCTCACCTACATGCCAAGCGACCCAGGACTACTTAGAGGGTACGCAGTAGACGTCATTGGCCTCGGCAGAGAGATGCAGAGAGATTCTCTCAGTGATCTGAAAACGCTCGGTATAGAAGCGACGAACACGTCTCGCTGGGTCGAATTATCAAGAGGCGAAAAAGAGCGAGTCGCTGTCGTGCGTTCACTGGCTTCTTCGCCAAAGATTCTGATTTTGGACGAACCAACGAGTGGCCTTGGTGTTGATGAAACAAAGCACGTGCTCACGCTTCTTGGTTCAATAGATGCCACCGTTATCGTCGCCACTCATGACCCTCAAGTCATGGAGTGGTGTGACGACATCTACGTGCTGCGTGGTGCGCAGCTTCAACGTATTTAGCCGTTGACCGTCTTTGCACTCATTGCTGAATAGCGCTCTCCTACGACCTTGTCGCGTGGGACAGCAGCTTCTAGGGCCGCGATTTCGTCTTTGCTCAGTTCAATATCGACAGCACCAACATTTTCACGTAGCCACTTACGTCGCTTCGTTCCAGGGATTGGCACAATGTCATCACCTTGAGCCATTACCCACGCAATAGAAAGCTGCGCGAGTGTCACGCCCTTGTCGCGTGCAATTTCTTCAAGTTTGGCAACCAGCTTCTTATTCTCTTCACGAGCATCGCCGCTGAAGCGTGGGTAGGCTTTTCGAACATCTTTTTCACCATTACCAACCGTGTCAACATCACCAGTAAGGAATCCACGGCCAAGTGGGCTGTAGGCAACAAATCCAATTCCAAGTTTGCGACAAACTGCGAGCGCGCCATCTTCTGGGTCACGAGTCCACAATGAGTACTCACTCTGTAGAGCAGCAATTGGGTGCACCGCGTGTGCCCTCTCAATTGATGCAGGCGACGCTTCTGAAATACCGAGGTAACGAACTTTGCCTGCGTCAACGAGAGACTTCATAGCTCCCCAGGTCTCTTCAACGGGAACAGTGCGGTCAACTCGGTGTTGGTAGTAGAGGTCAATGTAGTCAACACCTAAGCGACGAAGAGAATCGTCACAGCTCTTTAGAACATATTCAGGCTTTCCATTGACGCCGAGGAATGCTCCATCATCACCGCGTTCGTTTCCAAACTTCGTGGCCAAAATAACTTCACTACGACGATCAGCAATTGCTTTTCCAACCAAGACTTCGTTTGTGTAGGGACCATACATGTCAGCAGTGTCGATGAAATTCACACCGAGATCGAGCGCTTCGTGAATGGTGGCGGTTGATTCCACGTCGTCACCAACGCCGTAGAACTCGCTCATGCCCATGCAACCGAGCCCTTGTGCTGAAACCTTTAATCCCTGGCCAAGTGTTCGTTCTTTCATACATGCTCCATGTGAATATGCTCACAAACCCTTATTTGCAAGACCTTTTTCATACTTTACAGGTTTACGAAGCGATATTTTTTAAGTATTGGCTGGGGGAGCCAAACACGCTGGTCCGTCTGCTCGTTAGGGCAGACGGACTTCGTTGTTTTAAGAACCCTAGTGTGTTTGTATGAGTGACCTACAAACTTCAGTTGAAAGTGCGCCTCAAGTAAAGCCATTGCTTAGAGGCTGGATTCACTTCATTGGGTTCTTTGTTCTGCTTGGCACTTCCCCACTTCTTTTTGTACGTGCACAAACTTCGAGTCAAGTTCTTTGGGTCTTGTGCTTCGTTGTTGGTGTGGCTGCAATGATGGGCACGAGCGCACTCTTTCACCGAGTCAACTGGTCACCATCAAAGCGAAGAGCCTTGCGTCGAGCTGACCACTCAACAATCTTTCTTGCCATCACCGGAAGTTACGCCGCAATTTCTGGGCTCACCATGCACGGAACTATTCGCATGGTGCTTCTGATTGTTATTGGATCAGGTGCAGTAGTTGGAATTACTATTCGTCAACTCGCTCTCGATACACCAAAGTGGGTTAACACACTCCCCTATCTGGTGGTGGGCTGGGCCGCAGTAGGCGTTATGCCACAGATTTATCGCGGTGGCGGACGGTCAGCATTTCTTTTAGTGGTTGCAGGAGGGCTTGCTTATTCACTTGGTGCAGTCTTTTACGGAGCAAAAAGACCAAAATTATCTCCGAGAATTTTTGGCTACCACGAACTATTTCATTCACTAACGATTGTTGGTGCGGGACTGCACTTTTGTGCAATCTATATTGCTCTTCGTTAACGAGGCTCCGGCAGCATATTGAAGTGAACAAGTAGTGGAACATTACGACGAACAAAAACCTGAGTCATTGAACCGTTGTGAAGTTGTGTTCGAAACGCTAACGAGCTATCTGCTCCGAGCGACCAGCCAACCGCTGACTTAATTGGCGAAACATGGCTCACGATAGCCAAGTGTTCGCGAGGATTATGTAGCAAGCTCGACTCATCTTCAAGAAGGGCATCTAATTGTGCGTGAACTCTTGCGTCAACTGATGCAAGAGACTCTCCACCACCCAAAGAGAACGAAGTATTACTTTCGAATTCTTTCCAGTCATCTTTGGTCACCACGCTGAGTGGGCTTCCATCTAGTGAGCCGTAGTCCACTTCAATGAAGTCATCATTGATTTTTGCTTCAAGATGAGGCATCGCTAACGCTGCAGTATCTCGTGCGCGCTGGAGTGGTGAAGACCACACTTCTTTCACATTGGTGAGAAAAGGAGCCAGCGATCGAGCCTGGCTTTGACCAAGTTCAGTTAGATCAGGATTACTACGGCCGACCAATAGATTAAGTGCGTTTGTTGTTGTCTGGCCGTGACGGATAAGGATGATCATGGTAGTAACAACCTTCCACATTCTGGACACGCCATGAACGTGTCTTCTGCTTGCGCTTTCCATCGATCGAAATCAAGCGGTGAGAGTTCAATTCGACATCCGTCACAGCGACCATTCTCAACTTGTGCAGCACCAGAGATTCCAACTCGTAGATGAGCTGCTTCATATGTTTTAAGAAGTGCCTCAGGAACGTCCTTCGCTCGTTCACCTCGTGAAATTCGAAGTGAAGCAATCTCTTCGTCCAAAGTGGCCTGAAGTTCAGTGATTTGTGCTTGCAGCACACCACGTCGATCCATTTTTGGTTGAGCTGCTGCTTTGATGTCTGAAATCACTTGGTCGAGTGGTTCGAGTTCTAAAAATGCGTCCATCTCAAGGTCTTCAGCTTTTGAGAGCAGGTCACGAACATGTTCAATCTCAGTTTGGAGTGCACCAAGTTCACGAGCATTAGCGGTAGAGCTATCAAGTTTCAACTGGATATCTTGGGCGCGTTTACGAAGTTTGTCTGCATCTGATTGAAGTTCTGTGTATTTCTTCTGAACCGGCGCTTGTGTATTTTGTGCTTCCTTCAGTGAAGCTACGAGTGCGCGAAGTTCATCTTCAATAGTTGCGAGTTCGGCCATTTCAGGCAAGTGTCCACGCTGGGCAATAACTCGCTCGACCCAACGGTCAGCTTCCATGAGTGCTCTAAGAGTAAGTGTGTCGCTCACGTAATCAGTTTGACACGTTCTGCGCGTGGAACCAGCGTCCGAGCTTTCCGAGCGCTGGTGCTAACGCAGGCTCGCACCTCACTTGAGCTGCTTCAAAGTCAAACCAGTACACCTCTGGGCTTTCACCTGGCGGCGGTGATGGATCAACAGCTGGACTCAGGAGAATGTATCTGAGGTCGTAGTGAGTGTGTCCACGCGGGCCTGGGTGCACGTCAACATGAAACAAATTTGGTGGGTCACAGTGAACTGCATTGAGTCCCGTCTCTTCCAACGTCTCTCGCAGCGCCGCCTCTACTGGCGTCTCTCCTTCGTCAACGTGACCACCAGGCTGCACCCAAATTTGGAGTTTGCGGTGAAGATGCAAAATCACACCACGTTCAGAGACAACAAAGGTTGATGCAGTTATGTGATGATCGTTCGCTTCTTCATCAAAGAGGTCGCCCTCCCAAGTGAGTCGATCAAGTGTCATTGAAATCGAATCACGCTCGCGCTCGTCAACAGGATCAATCTTGGAAATACTGTTACTTAAATCGCTGACGATGCTCATTGCTGCTCCTCGAGGAGACGCTTGACGGAAGCTGGAATTTCAATATCTCCCACAGCCATTGCCCCATCAGTATTTGGAACTGGATCCATAAAAACGAGCTTCGATGGCACGACACCAGCCCAGATTGGAAGATCAATGTCGTAATCAAAGTCATCAGTCGGTCCAGCTGAAATTTTTGCGGAGGCTTCGTTAATTTCTACCGCCAAGACAAAGGTCAGATTGAGCTCTCGCTCATTCATTGGGCGCACTTCTGATGCTCGTCCGGGAAGAATTGCATCAACAAACATATCGAGGCACTGCCGCTTTTCTTCGAGGTCTGTAACTTCAGTAACCGGACCAAAAACCACCACTGATCGATACGCAATTGATGATTCAAAACCACTTCGAGCTAGTCGCAGACCGTCGTAGTGAGTGACCGTAACGAAAGCTTCACCAGAGGCAAGAACAGCCTTCATAATTGCATTGGACTGGCTGCCATGTAAATACAGCGTTGAGCCTTTACGCGCGTGAATTGTTGGCAGGGCCATTGCCTTGGCGCCAACTAAACCCGCGACATGACACATTCGGGCATCATCAAGAATTTTGTGAATAACTTTTTCGTCATAGTTTGCTTTTTTTGGCAAACGCACTAC
>CAINVQ010000064.1 GCA_903854175.1 uncultured Actinomycetes bacterium
GAGCAAGCCCAATCTGCTGATTATCTGGCAGGGCTAATACAAATGCCCCACCTAAGGGGTACTCACCCTTCAACACGTCGGGCAGTGCGTTCGTCAAGCTGAAGACGAGCTCGTGCACGCTCGGGTTATGGGCAACAACCAGTAGTGAAGTCACAACTGGATCGATCGCTGCAATGTCAATAAGTAAGTCTTCGGCTCCTACATTTCGCTTGCCGTTATAAATAAGTTCTGAATAATGAACAGTTCTGACAAAATCAGTATCAGCAAATGCTCGTGTAAATGTTTCTCTTGTTCGAGCAGCGGCACTTACGAGTGCAGTTGTTGGACCATAGGCACCAAGTTTTTGCTCATCAATCGCCCATGTTCGAAGTTGTTGTGCCTGCTGTCTTCCCCGATCACTAAGCACTCGGTCGTAGTCACCCTCACCTGATTTTGCGGGTGATGACTCGCAGTGTCGGACGATTGTTAAATAACGCATTCTCTAAGTCTTGCGTGGTTTAGCGTTAGAGGTATGACAACTGCACATTTAGTTCTTGAGCCGAACCTTTCTTACTTCCAAGCAATATTCATGGGGCTGCTTCAAGGAGTAACAGAACTCTTCCCTATCTCAAGTCTTGGTCACGGTGTTTTGTTCCCAGCATTATTTGGATGGCACAACCTCGTAAGCGATCAAGAAGGGCAGCAGGCATTTTTCCTTACATTTCTTGTTGGACTTCACGTTGGGACTGCACTTGGTCTCATGGCCTACTACCGCTCAACGTGGTTCACACTTTTCATGGGCCTTGGTCGTCAGCTAAAGAAATCTCGCAACGAGGGCCTCTCGTCACTTTGGAAACTCAATGATGAAGCAATGGACAAGAACTACCGTCGGCTACTCATAATTGCAATCGGGAGCATTCCTGTCGCCATTGCTGGATTGCTACTAGAAAAAAGCCTGCGTGTACTTTTCGCCAAACCACTTGCAGCTGCATGCTTCCTAACACTTAACGGAATAATTCTGCTTGTGGGTGAGCGACTCGTAAAGTCACGTGGCAAGCACGTGCAGCTGAAAAAACTTGATACTCTCAATTTTGGCAGTGCGCTCGCAATTGGTTCAGTGCAAATATCTGCTCTCTTTGCTGGAATCTCACGCAGTGGAGCAACAATTGTTGCTGGTCTACTTGGTGACCTCAACCACGAAGAAGCTGCGAAGTTCTCGTTTCTTCTTGCAACTCCAGTAATTCTTGGTGCGGGACTCTACAAGCTTCCATCACTAATTGGCCACGGCGGTGATGGTGTGCGTATGCAGACATTCATTGGTGCACTATTCGCAATGGGTGCTTCATATATTTCTGTGAAGTTCTTGACGAAGTGGTTCGCAGCAAAGACATTGGTCCCATTTGGTATCTACAGCCTCGTAATTGGCCTTCTCTGCGTTATTCGATTTGCTTAGTCGTTAAGCACTCGTCGGCCGTCAATTGCGCGGCCCAAAGTTAAATCATCAGCAAACTCTAAATCGCCACCAACTGGGAGACCACTTGCAGGTTGAGAAACGACAAGACCCGGCAACTGAAGCAAGCGACTTAAGTACATTGCGGTTGCTTCACCTTCGACATTTGAGTTGAAGCAAAGAATCACTTCTTTAACTGGCTCATTTAGACGGCGAACTAATTCTTGAATACGCAGTCGCTCAGGAGTAACACCTTCGAGTGGATTAAGGACACCGTGAAGTACGTGGTACGTACCGCGAAATGCACCGGAGCGCTCAACGGCAATTACATCTGGCGGGCTCTCAACAACGCAGATCACTGTTTGATCTCTGCGGTCATCGCTACAAACTTCACAGAGTCCACCAGTTTCTGCAATGTTGCAGCATCGTTCACAGAAAGAAAGTTTTGTTTTCATCTCATCTAGCGAACTCGCGAGACGGGCAACGTCTTCAGAGGGTTGACGCATTAACCAAAAGGCAATCCTTTGTGCAGACTTAGGTCCAACACCTGGGAATCTTCCAAGTTCATCAACAACTGACTGCAGCGCTGGTGGATAACTCACGAAATCTCCTCAGCACCTGGGAACATCTCACTAATGAGATGGCCGGGTACTGAATCAACAACAACAGGCTCGCCTGCAGACTCGTAGTCTTCAGCAACCACTTCTACTTTTTTCTTTGGAAGAGGTGCTGGCTCGACTTTCTTTGGTGATGCGGTTGCATCAACTACCCACTCAATTTGAAACGTTGTTTTGAACTCGTGATCAAGCGCGCTACGAAGACCTTGGGAAATGTGCTCAGTGTTCGTGCGAAGTTCTTCTGAGGGAAGGGCGATTGTCAAACGACGTCCATCGATTGCAACAATCTGGGCATCACGAAGAAGCAGCTGCGCTGAACGAGCGGTGCGTGGAATGACCTTGTCATTGAACCGCTCTATAACTGCGTCAAGAGTGAGCTCTCCACCGTCTTCAACAACTTCTAGAACTGGAGCAGCAACTGGTTCTGAAACTGGTGCTGGCGCTGCTTTGCTCGGGGCTGGCTTTGTAGTGGACCCAATAGGACGAAGCAAAGGAGCTGGAGCTGGCGCAGTGACTTGAGCATTTCGTGGAGCACCATATTCAAGCTTCTCTACACGTTCTGCCAGTGCTTCAACAGATGAATCAAGTTCTGGTTTCACAAGTCGCACAAGAGCGATTTCTAACATCACAATTTTTTCTGGGGCACTCTTCATTTCTCGCATTGCCTTACCAAGGGTTTCGAGAATTCGAACAGAGCGTGCAAGCCCAAGTTGTGAACCCCAAGCACTAAGGCGCTCGCGCTCAGCATCAACTACATCTGCAACTTCAGGTGCGGCGAGGAGCAAGAAAACTTGACGAACTTCTGCAGCGAAGCTTTCAGCGAGTTGTTCTGGATCCCATCCCTCACGTGTGAGAACGGCAAGTGCCTTAAGAGCTGCGACTGCATCATTAGCTGCAAGTGCACTGAACATATTTTCAAATACAGGTTGTGATTCGCTAATTGAACCAGTTGCAATTAACTGATCAAGTGCGCTGAGCGCGTCACGAGCTGAACCACGAGCAATCCGTACTGCTGCATCAATTGTTGAGTCGTCGACTTTTAAGCCAGCCGCCTTTTCAACGTCGTGTAGCAACGTGCTCAGAGTATCTCCACCAATGAGTCGGAACTCGAGGTGTTGCGTACGAGAGCGAATTGTTGGCAAAACTTTGTGCGGGTCTGTAGTCGCGAGAACAAAGATCACGTGTGAAGGCGGTTCTTCCAAAGTTTTCAGAAGTGCCGCAGATGCAGCCTTTGAGAGCTGGTGGACTTCGTCAAAAATGTAGACCTTCCAGCGACCTGGCGTTGCGTGCCAAGCACCGGCAGTTATTTCACGAATGTCATCTACACCGTTATTCGATGCCGCATCTAGTTCGGTGACATCGAGTGAAGAACCTTTTGTAATTGCTATGCAACTCGCGCACGAATCGCACGCATCTCCATCGACTGGATTTTCACAGTTAAGAGCTTTGGCAAGAATTCGAGCAGTTGTTGTCTTTCCAGTTCCGCGTGGCCCAGAGAAAAGGTATGCGTGAGAAACTCGATCGTTCTTGACTGCGCCTTGCAAAGCGCGTACAACGTGATCTTGCCCACGAAGTTCAGCAAAACGGTTCGGGCGAAAACGCCTATAGAGAGAGGTCACCCCATCGAGTGATGTCGGGGTCGGTGTTGATTCAGCCATGCAAGCATGCTAACTGTGCCGCGTAACACTCCGAGGTCCAAAGCAGTGGTCAGGCGATCCGTGGCACCCGGCACA
>CAINVQ010000065.1 GCA_903854175.1 uncultured Actinomycetes bacterium
ACCCCAAGCTCGTGTACGGCAGAATGACTGGCTACGGTCAAGAAGGACCACTTAACCAACGAGCTGGCCACGACATTAACTCCATATCCATTGCTGGTGCGTTGTGGCCCCTTGGACGTGCAGGCGATAAGCCAGTGCCACCGCTCAACCTCGTTGGAGACTTCGGTGGCGGAGCACTTTTTCTCGCGTTCGGCGTTGTTTCAGCTCTCTTGAACGCTCGAGCAACTGGCGAAGGCCAAGTTGTCGACACCGCAATGGTCGACGGCGCTTCGTCACTGATGACAATGACGCATGCATTCATGAACATGGGCTACTGGAACGAAGAGCGTGGAACAAACATGCTCGACACTGGTGCTCATTTTTACGAAGTGTACGAAACAAAAGATCATAAGTTCATGGCGGTTGGCGCCATTGAGCCAAAGTTTTATGCAGAGCTACTTAATGGCTTAGGAGTAAATCCGTCGGATCTTCCACCTCAAATGGACCGTGACAAATGGCCAGAGATGAAAGTTCGTTTTACAGAGATATTTCTTACGAAAACTCGTGATGAGTGGACTGAAATATTTGCTGACACCGATGCCTGCACAACACCAGTTCTTTCACCAAGCGAGGCAGCAACGCATCCTTACAATGCAGAGCGCAATGTGTACACCACCAAAGGTGCAACGCAACCAAATCCTGCTCCACGTTTCTCTAAGACCCCTGGATCAATTAGCTCAGCGCCGAGTGCACCGGGTGCACGAACACGCGAAGGCCTAAAGGGTTGGGGAATTACTGACGAACAAGTTGCTGCGCTAGATGCAGCGGGTGCGTTCGGTTAGATATTTACAACAGGGCACGTCAAAGTACGGGTGATCCCGGGAACCTTTTGAATCGCACCAATGATGAACTTTCCGAGCATGTCGACGCTTTCGGCTTCGCAGCGAACAATTACGTCGTATGGCCCAGTGACTTCGAAAGACTCAAGTACGCCAGGAACTCCGCGCGTAGCTAATACAACTTTTTCACTCAATCCAATTTCTGCCTGAATCAAGATGTATGCCTGAACTGACATGTAAAGCCTTTCCTAGGAAGTCATTACATTATTGTCGCTTAGGCCTTGTTTTGGCTAATCGCGGCTGAAGCGCTTACCAATATGCCATTGATGGCAATAGTCACAGCGGTAGGCATCAAGTTCAGCCCCGTTAAGAGTCCACGCAAGCTGAGCGGCACTCATGGCTTCTGCTTGTGTCCGGTACGGACTTTTAGGGGTGCCCTCACGTGTGAAGTGTGAAGACACACGCCCAAGAGGTCGAGTACTTTCTGGTTTTTTTCTGCGGCGCTTCATGTCACTAAGAGACTACCCAGATGGGTAGGGTTTTAGACGTGAGCATTCAATCAGATACAGAACTCCATGTAGTCACTACACCTCAGATAGACGAAGGCGACCACGAACGCTTTACTCACATTGTTCTTGAGGGTTTCCACAAAAAGAGTGGAAAATTTAAAAAGCTCAACAACTCAGTTGTTGAGGGGATGATCAACTCAACACCCGTTAAGGCACTCTGTGGCAAAGAGTGGGTGCCGGGTAAGGATCCAAAGAAGTATCCACTTTGTCCCACGTGTAAAGAAATCGCAACTTCAATGGGTTGGTCTCTTCCAGAGGGTTGAGTATCTCCCAGCTTCTATTAGGGTCAGATGTCATGAAAAAAATTCTCGTACTCTCCGGTTCACTTCGTAAAGATTCATTTAATACACGACTCGCTGGGTACGTAACAAGAAATCTTCCTTCTGGGTACGAAGCAACTACGTTCGACATTGGTCTGATTCCTCTCTACAACGGTGACCTCGACGGTGAGAACTCACCGGTCGGTGTTACTTCATTTCGTGAAGCTCTTAATGCTGCTGACGGAGTGTTCTGGGCTAGCCCTGAATACAACTACGCAATCCCAGGCGCTGTAAAGAACGCAATCGATTGGGCGAGTCGCCCAATGATTCCCAAGAACAGCATTGTTGGAAAGCCCATGAATGCCGTTGTCGTAACAATGTCTCCAACCAATGGCTCTCGCGCACTTGCTGACATCAAACGAATTTGGAATAACTGTGGTGGGTATTCAGTTATGACTTACGACACCGTGCTGCAAGCAGCCCACTCACGCTTCATTGACGAAAATGGAACAGATACTCTCGAGCCAATGGCGAAGACTGCTGTTGATATGTGTATTGCGAACCTCGTGCGAGCAATCGAGAACAATGCGGGTGCCACTTCTCTCGCAAACTGGGAAGCATTTGTTGCTTCAATGAAATAATGCCAAACGTTCTTTTTATCCAACACGAAGAAGAAGACCGTCCGGGACTTGTTGGTGAATCGTTCGCAAAGTTGGGCTACAACGTCTACTTAGAAGCATTGAATACTGATCTGCCAACTCCGTCACTCGATGGAATGGACGCCCTTGTCATTCTCGGCTCAAAGGACTCGGTCTATGACCCTGAGGTGAAGTCGGCATGGTTTGATCGCGAACTCAGACTTATTGGCGATGCTGTCAAAAATGACATTCCAGTGTTCGGTATTTGTTTTGGTGCTCAGGCGCTCTGCACCTTTCATGGCGGAAGTGTTGCAAAGGCGGAGGAAGCTGAAATTGGCTGGTACGAAATTGAACCAGTTGCCGGCTCAGGCATAACTCGTGGTCCTTGGTTTGAATTTCATTACGACTCGTGCACTATTCCTCAGGACGCCGAAATTCTTGCAACATCGCCGCGAGCAGTACAAGCATTCGCGATTGGTAAAAATTTTGCAGTGCAGTTCCATCCTGAAATTGATGGCCAGCTACTTAATGAGTGGTTTGAACTTTCTAGAGACCCTGGAATGTATTCAACTGAAATGTTGGAACAAGCTGTTTCAGAAACCCCTGAAGCACGGCGTCGAGTTTCGGCGCTCGTTGACACTTTCTTAGAGCGTGCCGGGCTCGCTCCAACTGCTTAGTGGCTGTTATTGCCATTCTCACAAGTGCCCGTGAAAAAGGGCGCACTGGTCCATCATCAGCACTCTATGAAATTGGACGCAACAATTCACTGGCAGAAAACTTGATGCTTCGCGGCCACGAGGTTGTTATGTGGTGGGACGAACCTGCGGGCGACCTTCTTCGAAGTGATATTGATCTAGCCATTCTTCGAAGTGGCAAGGCAGTAAATATTTCTAGAGGTCTGGCACTTGAACAACAAGGTGTATTAGTTCTTAATAATCCTTCGCTGCATGACAACGCGAGTGACAAATGGAAAACAGCTCTTAGTTTCCAGCGTGACGCAATTGCTCATCCAGATACCCACCTCGCCAAAGGCCCGGTAAAGGAGATCCAAGTAGTTTTAAAGAAGCGCCGCGGGAGCGGAGGCCATGGGGTTGAAAAGATTCCAGGAACAGATGTGCCAAACGATGAAGCTTTCATTGTGCAGCCACTTATTGAGTGGACTGATGACATCCGCGCCACAGTTATTAATGGAGAAGTTGTTTATTCGCTTCGACGTCGTCCGGCGCCAGGTGAATGGCGAACCAATCTGGCTCAGGGCTCTCATTTTGAAGAAGCACTCGATGTTCCAGATGAAGCTAAAGAACTAGCAGTTAATGCATCAGAGTCACTTGGTCTTTTGTGGAGTGGTGTGGATCTTCTCTTGGGGCCAGATGGCTGGGTTGTTCTGGAAGCGAATCCCGGCACAACGTTGTACGGAGCAACTCGTCCAGACGGTGTTCGAATCGTTGATCATCTTGCAACTTTTCTCGAATCGCAACTCTGAACCGTACTTAAGTAGGCTTAGTAGGTGAGTAGTGACAATTTCTTAGCGGCACCAGTGCCCGTACGCATTGAACGCCCAGCAACCGGTGGCGCCGTTGGAAGACTTCCTGATGGTCGAGTGGTCTTTGTTCGACACAGCCTTCCTGGCGAATTTGTAAATGTTCGTGTTACCGAGACAACTGCTTCATTCTCTCGTGGCGATGCCGTTGAAATTCTTGAACCCAGCGCTGAGCGAGTGAGCGCCCCGTGCCAGTTTGCCTACCCAGGTGGATGCGGCGGATGTGACCTGCAACATGCCTCAACGACTGCCCAGTACAACTGGAAGAAGGCTCTCGTAACAGAGCATCTAAAGCGAATCGCAGGAATTGAATACGACGTAACAATCACTTCGCCTGGATCTGGCGCTGAAGGATCTCGTACACGACTTCGCTGCTCGGTCAATGAAGATGGTCAACTCTGTCTTCACTTAGCTAGGTCACATGAACTTATTGCAATTGACGCCTGTTGGATAGCAAACTCCAAGTTCGCCCCGGCATTTCAATCGTCATGGGACGGCGCCGAGGAAGTCGAGCTCCGCGCTATTGGTGACGGAGAACCATTCGCAGTTTCTCGTCGCGAAACGCACCGTGGCACTATCTACGAGATCACTTCACTTCACGGTGAGCCACTTGAGCCATCAACGCAGTCTCGAGTTGAGGTTCAGGGACACTACTTCTCAGTTGGCCCGCGTGCATTTTGGCAGTCGCATAAAGATGCACCTGAAATGTTGCTATCGAAGGTTCTTGAATTCGCAGACGTAAAGACCGGTGACCACGTGGTTGACCTCTTTAGTGGTGTTGGCCTATTTGCTGTGCCACTCGCTAAGGCGGTTGGGCCAACAGGAAAAGTAACTGCAGTTGAGTCTTCGGCGTATGCCGTGCGAGATGCTCGCCAGAACGGTGACGGTCTTCGCCACCTGAAGGTTAAAGAGTGGGCCGTAACTCCACGTTCCATTAATGACTCCGTTTCTCCTGGCGACGTGGTTGTGCTGGACCCACCAAGGAGCGGACTCGCAAAGGGTGTTGTGGATGCTCTCATTAGACGAGAGCCACGCCGCCTGGTCTACGTATCTTGCGATGCAGCAACATTCGCTCGCGACCTAAAACTTCTCTTGGCTGGTGGATTTGAGCTCAAAAAATTAGAGGCTTTCGACCTTTTTCCAATGACAGAGCACGTAGAACTGGTCGCGTTACTTGACAAGAGCCTCTAAAGGGTAGATAGTGCAAACGAGGGAAGAAAACCTCGTCCCTCACCGAGGGAGTAATCATGCCATTCAAGCTGGATCACAGTCACCGAACAACTGCTCAAAAGATTTTCGGTCACCCGTTAAATCACAACATCAAGTGGCATGACGTCCTTGTCCTTCTCGGGCGATTTGGGGTAGTTCACGAAACTCATAATGGAAACTGGGCAGTCACTGTTGACGAAGTTGTAACTTCATTTGGCTCCACTCGTCCTAAGGATCTAACTGACGACCAAGTAATTAAGGTTCGTCACTTTCTACAAGCGAATGGAATTAATCCGGAGGTATTGAACGCTGCGTAACGTTCAACCGGTACCGTAGTCCGGTGAGCAAAAACTTTGTAATTCTTCTCCCGCCTTCTGAAGGCAAGGAGGCGGGAGGGAAGCGCAAAGTTACGTCAGGCGCGTTTGACGCCCAGCTTCGAAGTGCCAGAAGTGATGTCCGTGACGCTCTTGGAGTATTTCTAAAATCAGCATCAAAAATTGAGCTTGAAAAATTACTAAAAGTACGCGGCCCGCTTCTTGAGCGTGCAGTTGAATCATCACAACTGATTGCTGCTGGAAAGCCCTTGCTGCTTCCTGCGTACCAGCGTTATTCGGGAGTCGTGTGGGAACACCTTGCTCCAGATGAGCTGTCAGCTTCTAAGAGAAAACAGCTACTTATTCCTTCAGGCCTTTATGGATTATCCATGGGTGAAGATTTGATTGCTGATTACCGGCTCAAGATGGACGTCAATCTTGCGGGCATTGGGATCTTGTCAAAATTTTGGAAACCCTTCGTAACGGCAACGCTTATTAAAAAATACGCAAAAACAACAATTGTTAATTTGCTACCAAAAGAACACGAAGCCTCAATTGATTTTGAAGAGCTTGCTCGTCACTCGCACGTTGTAACCATTGATTTTGTTGATAGTTCTGGTAGTGGCGCTGCTGGCCATGCGGCAAAGGCGGCGAAAGGCAAAGTTGCTCGATGGCTGCTCGATGAAGGTCTCGCATCATTTGCAGACTTCACCTGGGAAGGTTGGAAAGTTTCCCAGAAGAAAGACAAATTTATTGTCAGGGCTCCCAAAGCAAAGAAATAGTTTCAAAAAGAAATCAATAAAAAAACCCGCACCTTTCGGTGCGGGTTTTCCCTTTGTGGAGATGCCGGGTATCGAGCCCGGGTCCAGTAGCTTCTTAATGATTCTTCTCCGAGCGCAGTCGACAGGAAATTGTCGGGAGCGGCTCTACTGTCAACACCGAAGACGCTCCGTATCTAGCTAAGTTGTC
>CAINVQ010000066.1 GCA_903854175.1 uncultured Actinomycetes bacterium
CCGGCCGCGTAACGAAGCTTGTTCCATTCGGAGCCTTCGTTCAGGTTGGAGACGGCATTGAGGGTCTTGTTCACATTTCTGAGCTTGCTGCTCACCACGTTGACACACCTGACCAGGTTGTTGCTGCTGGAGAAGAGCTATGGGTGAAGATCATTGAACTCGACACCGCAAAGCGTCGTATCAGTCTTTCTGTGAAGCAGGCAGCTGATGGTGGAGAAGTTTCAGCTGAATACCGTGAGGCATTCGGTTCACACGCTTATGACACTGAAGGTAACTACATTGGTGGCGTTGAGTACGGTGAATTCACACCTGAAACTGAAGCTCAAGCCGCATGGGCTGAATACGCAACTGAAGTGACAAAGGCTCCAGAAGCTGCTGTTGCTGCTGAAGTTGCCGTAGAAGCAGTTGCTGAAGAGGCACCAAGCGCTGAATAGTTTTACTTAAAAATAGCCCGTTCTCTATGCCATTAGGCCGTGAGAACGGGCTATTTTCGTTTTTAGAGCCCCTTCATTGCTGACTGATACTCTGATTCGAAATGGACACCACAAACCCACCTGCCGACCCAAATGACTGGAGTGACGAGCAGTGGATTGAGTGGCTGGTGGCAACAGACGAAGCGTCTGAAGTTGATGTGAATCCCTCTGTCTTGAAGCGGGCAGCAAACACAAAGTCAGGTCAAGTTCTCGGACAAGCGATGCTTGGAATGGCTAATGCTATTTACGGCCCAAAAGATGATGACGTACAGATTGTTGTAGAAAACAAAGAGAAAAATCTCGATGAAGAACCTTTTGTTGTCAATCTAGATTTTGATAATCCTGAGAGTTCGACCGTTTCTTTTAAACCTGAGAGCTAAGACTTGGCGAAGTTAGCTAAGTGATCAGCAGCGTCATGGGTGACTTCAGGACATGCAATAGGAATTACCTCTGTTGCGTGCATTGTCCCAAGAATCATTCGAGCCCTTGCACTCACTCCAGCAGATAAAAGAAGACGATAGAAGCCAATGCCTTCATCTCTTAGTGGATCACATTCGTTGACGCTAATTACAGTTGGAGGGAATCCGGTGACATCTTCAATCGAAGCGAACGCTGGCCAAGCTAATGGATTCTTATTTTCGAATTCAGAAATTCCATAGCCATGAATCCCTCGGTTGTCATTTGTGTGAATGAATATTCCGCTGTTTTCGATACGAGATGGGTACTTGTCTTCTGAGCCGTATCCAACAATGTATGGACAGAGTGCGTAGAGACCCTTAATTAAATCAAGTTGCCCTTCTTTTTTAAGAGAAAGACCAGTTGCAAGGGTGAGATTTCCGCCACCACTTTCTCCAGCAACCACAATCTTTGTGGCATCAATGTGTAGTGAGGCAGCGTTCTGCGATGTCCACTTAAGTCCTGATACACAGTCATTTAGTCCTGCAGGAAAAGGAGCAACACCTTCAGATGAAGAAGCTTGAAGTGCATTTCTAAAGTCGACCATTACAACAGCGACATTTCTTGACGCGAGAATCTTTCCCCAGGCTCGGTAATTACCATCGAAAGCTGACTGGTACGCCATGCCGCCACCGTGGATGTAATAGATGCAGGGAAGGACATCATTATTGTCAGGGCGAATGATTTGAAGGTTGATGGTATTGCCATCAGGCTGAGAAATAATTTGCTCAGTTCGTATTATTAGTCCCTTAGATGGTGCAATCTCTTCGCTGTCCATTAAATCAACGATCTGCTGATATGCACTTGCTGACTCATTGGCCTCTCTAGTTGCAAGTTCGTCAAGAATCTGTTGCCGACTCGAAACATCAGTTGCTCCAAGATTTGGCATGAATGAGAGAATTGCTTTAAGTCTTGGATCAATGCGTACGTCGTTTTGTACATCTGGCATGTGAGCTCCTCAATTGTGGATCAGCAAAAACTATCGTTAAATTCTTTGCGTCAGCAACCATCTGCCTTAGCTTATGAAACTGACTGTTTCTACTTACGTGTAATTGTCAGTGGGTAGTGGCAAGCGACTTCGTGTCCCGGGCCAATGTTCTGTGGAAGTGGAATTTCGTCGGCACACTTCTGAGTTGCATTAGGACAACGAGTACGGAAACGACATCCACTTGGTGGGTTCATAGGACTTGGTGGTTCACCAGTTAGAACTTCATTATGGATAGGCGAGTCAGGGTCGGCTTCAAGGGCTGCACCAAGGAGGAACTTTGTGTACGGGTGAGCAGGCTCAGCGTAGAGCTGATCTGACGGACCAATTTCGCATACTTTTCCAAGATACATAACTGCAACACGGTCACTTACGTTCTTCACAACAGCGAGGTCGTGAGCAATGAACAAAAGAGTCAGTCCGTATTCAGCCTTTAAGTCCTCAAGAAGGTTAAGGATCTGAGCCTGCACAGAAACGTCAAGTGCGGAAACCATTTCGTCACAAATCAGAATCTTTGGACGCATGGCTAGTGAACGAGCAATAGAAATTCGCTGGCACTGTCCACCTGAGAATTGACGTGCGTAACGGTTTCCGTACACCTCTGGGTCAATTCCAACCTTGTTGAGAAGGTCAACAACAATCTGTTCACGGTCAGGGCGGTTTGGCTCCCAACAATCGAGTGGCTCAGCAACGATGTCTTTGATTCGACGACGTGGGTTGAGTGAGCTGATTGGGTCCTGGAATATCATTTGCATGTTGGTGCGAGCTTTACGCAGCACCTTCTTGCTCATAGTTGAGATATTTACACCCTCAACTTCAACTGTTCCACTGGTGGCTTCAATGATGCGCATGAGAGCCTTACCAGTTGTTGATTTTCCGCAACCTGACTCTCCAACAATTCCGAGTGTTTCACCTTCGTAAACGTCGAAGCTCACACCGGCAACAGCACTTACAGTTCTGCTTCCACTGCCAAAGTTAACGACTAGGTCACGAACCTTTAGAACTGGTGTTTTGTTTTCCATCAGACTGCTCCACGACTAGTTGTAAGAGGATTCCAGCAAGCAAACATGTGTCCATTGTTCCCAGTGGACTCTAGAACTGGACGCTCATTGCGGCACTTGTCTGTTGCGTAAGAGCAACGAGGTGCGAATGCACAGCCCTTTTCTAGTGCCAGGAGGTTTGGTGGGCGACCAGCAATTGTGACGAGACGAGTGTGTGATGGGTTTGAAACTTTAGGAGCACTTTCGAGCAACGCACGGGTGTAAGGCATGCGGTGATCTTTGAAAATCTCCTGAGTAGTTCCCATTTCAACAATTCGTCCTGCGTACATAACAATTATTCGAGATGTACGAGTAGCCACAACGCCAAGGTCGTGAGTAATTAGTACAACAGACATCTTGAGCTTGTCCTTAAGTTCGTCAAGGAGGTTCAAAATCTGAGCCTGAATTGTTACATCGAGTCCTGTTGTTGGTTCGTCAGCTAGAACGAGCTTCGGGGAACAGGCGAGTGCAATTGCAATAACAACACGCTGGCGCATTCCACCTGAAAGTTCCGCTGGAAATACGTTGTAACGCTCTTCTGGTGAAGGGATTCCCACCATCTCAAGAAGTTCAATCGCACGCTTCTTGGCATCTTCTTTTGACATTCCAAGTCGCAAACGAAGTGTTTCGTCAACTTGCTTTCCAATTCGCATCACAGGGTTCAGTGATGTCATTGGGTCCTGGAAGATCATTGAAACTTCGGTACCCCAGATTTGTCGCTTCTCTTCTTCTGTCGTTCCGATTACTTCAGTTCCATTGATGGTTACTGAACCGGTTACAGATGCATTTCTGCGAGCTTGAAGTCCCATGATGGTACGAGCAAGCACAGTTTTTCCTGAACCAGACTCACCAACAATTCCCAAAGTCTCATTAGTACCGAGCGTGAACGAGACACCGTCAACAGCTGGTAGATCTCCACCCGCTGTAGTGAATGTTGTGTGAAGGTTATTAACAACCAGTAGTTCTTGGCTCATATTTTTACCTCAGATACATCAAAGTGGTTTCGAAGTCGGTCACCAATGAAGTTCAACGACAAAATAAACAAGCAAAGGGCGAGCGATGGGAAAATTACTAGCCATGGATTGCTTGACATCACTGTTCGTGATTCATTGATCATGTTTCCCCATGAAGGAGTTGGTGGTGAGATTGAAAGACCAAGGAAGGCCAAAGCTCCTTCAATCGCAACAACACTTGCAATTCCAATTAGTAGGAATGAAAGAAGAATTGGAGTGATGTTAGGAAGGATTTCTCGAATCAGGATTCTGCGGTCGGTTGCACCCTGAACTTTTGCAGCAATTACATAGTCTTTGTTCGCTACGGCTAGTGAAGCTGTTCGAATTACTCGGTAAACAAGTGGAGTTGATGCAATACCAATTACGAGAATCACCTTAAAGAGGTTTCTTGGTACCCAGAATGACAACACTGAAATGGTGGCGATAATTGCAGGGAATGCCAACAATGAATACATAACTGTTGTCAATGCCTTGTCGAATCTTCCACGACGAAGTGCAGCAAGCATTGCTGTTGGAGCACCAAGACCAAATGCGATTGCCATTGCTCCAAAGCTGACAGCAATTGAAATTCTTGCGCCATAGATTACGCGAGAGAAAATGTCTCGACCAATGTCGTCTGTCCCCATCAGGTGATGTAGGCCAGGGCTTGAGTTGATTGCGTTGTAGTTCTGCGCAATTGGGTCAATGAGCGGTAAGAATCCAGCAACTATTGCTAGAAAGATGTTCAAGCAAATCCAGCCAACGCAAAGCCAGAACGTAGTGCCAAGCGGCTCTTTCTTTTCAGGCTTCATAAGTGAGGAATCACCCTCAGCTTTGCGCCCAAATTTTGAAAGGACTTTATTAATTGATGATTGATTAGTCACGGGCGATCCTCGGGTCTACAAAGAAAATAACTAAGTCAAAGAAGAAGTTGACCAGAATTACTCCAGCGGATACAAAAAGCACAATTCCTTGTACTAATAGATAGTCAGAAGTTTGAATTCCGGCGATTAATGAGAATCCAAGCCCCGGGATGGCTAACAAGTACTGGATAATGAATCCACTAGCCAAAAGACCACCAATATTTACTCCAGCACTACCTAGCAATGACACTGAGGCTGGGCGAAAGGCGTGTCGCCACATGATTCTTCTTTGGCTGATTCCCTTTGAGCGTGCCATAGTGATGAACTCTTCTTGAAGAATTCCGGTCATATCGCTTCGAAGGACTCGGAAATAGAGCACAAAACTACCTATTGCCATAGTGATCGCTGGCAACGTCATACTCAAAAGATTCATCCCAGGATTTTGGAAGAACGGAACATACGTAGATGGCCCTGTATTTGGGATTCCAAGTTTGATTGATACAACTAGGACTAGAAGAACGATCAAAATGAATGTAGGAACAGAAAGCAGAATGAAGCTTCCTGCGCTTAGGGCTCGGTCAAGTGTGCTGTCAGGCTTGCGAGCAGATCGCATTGCAAGAGGAATAGCTGCCCCAAAAGCCATGATTTGGCTCAAGACAATTAGTTCAAGTTCGATTGGAAATGTTCGCTTAATTGACGACATGACTGTTTCGTGGGATATAAACGACGTACCAAGATTTCCGTGTAATACGTGACCAATCCAAGTGAAGTATTGAAGATACATTGGCTGATTAAGCCCAAGCTGTTGGTCTAGTAGCGCCTTTGTGACTGGACTGTAGTTAAGTCCGAGAATAAATACAGCAGGGTCACCAGGAAGAAGATGAATCAGATAAAAACTTCCAATAGAGACCACAAAAAGAATTGCAATCAGCGTTACAAGTCTTTGCAACAAATATCGAAGCACTTTTCCCCCCTCAGGTCTTCTAGACATTAGCCAATAAATACATCAGTAAATGTCAAGTAGCCCTTAACTTCAATATTTCTTAGTACCGTAGGAATATGAAACGTATTGGTCTGGCTGGTGGAATTGGTGCGGGGAAGTCCGCAGCTTGTGAATTCCTTGTGAATCAAGGCTTTGACGTCATTGACGCTGATGATGTTGCACACCAAATTGTCGAGCCTGACCAGGCTGCTTGGAGCGCACTAATTGATGCATTTGGAACTTCAATTCTTAAAAGTGACCGAACTCTTGATCGTGAATACCTTGCAAAAATTGTTTTTAGTGATTCATCAGCCAGAGATCGACTTAATTCAATAACCCATCCGGCTATTGGAATTGAAATTATTCGACAACTTGAGGCTTGCAAATCAAAAGCCGCTTTTGTTGCTCTTCCTTTATTTCGCGCTGAGCATCGCCAAATATTCTCGCTTGATTCAGCCTGGGCGGTTCTTGCATCTCCTGAGATTGCAAAACAACGTCTTATTGAACATCGAGGCTTTTCCGATGTAGATGCGCAGGCTCGAATAGATAGTCAGATATCAAACGAAGTCAGAAGTTCGCTAGTTAATCGTGTTATTTGGAACGAAGGAACTGTTCAGGATCTAGAAAATTGCCTCAACGAAGCTCTCATAAGTGAGGGACTCCTGAGTGGATAAGTTCCTAGTTGAATCACCATTTCAGCCTTCTGGCGACCAGCCCACTGCAATTGCGACACTTACTAGCGGAATCAATGATGGACTTCGCTACCAGACCCTTGAAGGAATTACTGGCAGTGGAAAGACCGCAACAATTGCATGGCTCGTTGAGCAAGTACAGCGCCCAACATTAATTCTTGAACCTAACAAATCTCTTGCCGCACAGTTGGCGTCAGAACTTAAAGAGATGCTTCCTCAAAATCGAGTCGAATTCTTTGTTTCTTACTATGACTATTACCAACCTGAAGCGTATATTCCTCGCACAGACACCTTCATTGAGAAGGACAGTTCTATTAACGAAGAGATTGATCGACTTCGTCACGCGGCGACTTCTTCTCTCTTGACGCATCGAGACACCATTGTCGTTGCTTCGGTGTCGTGCATTTACGGACTTGGGTCACCACTTGAATACCGTGAGCGAATGCTGCAAATTGAAGTGGGAATGAAGTTTGATCAGCGAGAACTCCTGCGTCGCTTAGTTGAAATGCAGTACAACCGCAATGAACTTGTACTTGAGCGTGGTCTATTTCGCATGAAGGGTGACACCCTTGAAATTCAACCGGCCTATAGCAACGAGGCAATTCGAGTGTCCTTCTTTGATGATGAAGTTGAAGAGATCACTTTCTTCAACCCAGTTACTCAAGAACAGCGTGGCAAAGTTAGCGAATTCACATTGTTCGCAGCATCGCATTACGCAACGAGCTCGGAAACACTTAACAGCGCTTGTCGACTTATTGAAGATGAGTTACAGATCCAACTCGCAAAGTTTGAAAGAGAAGGAAAACTTCTTGAGATGCAGCGGCTTAGATCTCGAACTGAGCACGATTTAGAAATGTTGGAACAGACAGGCATTTGTGCGGGAATTGAAAACTATTCGGCGCATCTAGATGGAAGAAAGCCAGGAGAACGTCCATTTACGTTGCTGGATTATTTTCCAGACGACATGCTCGTTGTCATTGATGAATCACACGTTGCGGTTCCACAAATTCGTGGTCAGTACGCAGGAGACAGATCAAGAAAAGAAACATTGGTCGAACACGGATTCAGACTTCCAAGTGCGATGGATAACAGACCTCTCAACTTTGATGAATTCATGAACATTGTTCCGCAAATGGTTTTTGTTTCGGCCACACCTGGTCCCTACGAGATAGAGCACAGTGATCAGATTGCTGAACAAGTTATTCGACCTACTGGCCTACTCGATCCAATCATCACTGTTGTTCCTACGAAAAATCAGATTGATGATCTTCGCATACGTCTCGATGCAGTTATCGAGCGCAATGAGCGAGCACTCATCACAACCTTGACGAAGCGAATGTCAGAAGATCTCACAAACTTTCTGACCAAAGCGGGTTACCGCGTTCAGTATCTCCATAGTGATATTGACACCATTCAAAGAATTGAGATACTTCGTTCACTAAGACTCGGTGAGTTTGACATCTTGGTTGGAATCAACTTGCTTCGTGAAGGCCTCGATCTACCTGAAGTTTCACTCGTTGCAATTCTTGACGCGGACAAAGAAGGATTCCTTCGCTCTAGAAGTGCGCTCATTCAGACAATTGGGCGTGCTGCACGTAACGCAAATGGAG
>CAINVQ010000067.1 GCA_903854175.1 uncultured Actinomycetes bacterium
TACCCCTTGATTACTTCAGAAAGGGTGGCTAAACGATTGTGATTTCTCTTAGATCACCATCGTCAACATTGAAGACAAAGCCACGAATTTCAGTTCCAATGACGAACGGACTGCTTCGTAGTGTTGCAACGGTTTGTTTTACGTCTTCGTCAACATTTTTGTAGGCGCCAAGTTTGAATGGCGGACGTTGCCCGAACTCTTTTTCTAGCTCTGACTGCAACGCATCTTCTTCAAATGTCTCAAGCCCACACCTGGTGTGGTGAATGACCATGATTGACCTCGTCTGTAGGAGACGCTGGCTGAGCAGAAGTGAACGAATCGCATCATCAGTTGCGAGTCCACCAGCGTTACGAATGAGGTGAGCCTGTCCGAGAGCTAGTCCCAGCGCTCCGAAGAGATCGAGGCGTGAGTCCATACAGGTGAGCACCGCTAGATGCAGCTGTGGCTCAGTTGGAAGCTCGTTGTGTCCATGCTTTGGGACATAGCTGTCGTTATGAGAAAGAAGGTCATCAATAGCAGTCATGGGGTACATCTTAGGAAGAAACTCCAATGTGGCTACGCTCATTACTGGAGGCTCTTATGAATAGCAATGAAGTAATCCGTGAAGAATTACGCCAACCTGCTTTAGATCTTCGTGAGTTGATTCCAGACGTTATGAAGGGGTTCGCAGCACTCTCTAGTGCAGCAATGGCACCTGGGGAGCTCGATGCTGGAAGTAAGGAGTTGCTTGCACTGGTGATTGCCATTACGCGTGAGTGTGATGGATGCATTGTTGCGCACACTCGAGGGTGCGTTCGCAACGGCATTACGCGTCAGCAAGTCGCCGAAGCAATTGGCGTAGCTATTTCTATGAATGGTGGACCTGGGACCGTATGGGGTCCACGCGCTCTTCGCGCTTTTGATGAAGCGTCAGCTAAGTCTTAGAAGCTGTAGGGGAGTTTTTTAATTCCGTTTACGAACGTTGACTCCAACTGTGATGGTGCACCAGTCATCTGAATGTTTGGCGTGCGAGCAATTAGGTCGCGCCACATAACAGTTATTTCACGACGAGCTAGGTGAGCTCCGAGACAGAAGTGTGGGCCAGGAGCACCAAATCCGTAGTGATCATTTGGTGTGCGACCAACGTCAAACGTAAATGGGTCAACGAATGCATCTTCGTCTCGATTAGCTGAGCTGTAATACAACAACACTTTGTCACCAGCTTTTAGATCCTTGCCCGAAAGCGTGTAGTCAGTTGCGAGGGTGCGGCGCATCCAAATAACTGGTGATGCCCAGCGGACAATTTCATCTGTTGAGGTCTTCGCGAGACTTTCGTAGTCAGCAACAAGGCGAGCCTTCTGGTCTGGGTGCTCACTGAGGGCCCGAAGACCGTGCGCGATTGCGGTGCGAGTAGTTTCGTTTCCAGCAGTAACGAGCAGAACAAAGAATGAAGCAAGTTCTTGGTGCGTTAACTTCTCAGACTCGATTTCAGCGTTTACGAGTGCACTGGTGATGTCATCAATTGGATTATCAATTCGGTGCTTACCAATTTCTTCCATGATCCCAGTGAGTGTCGCTCCAGCCTCCAAGAACGCGAGGATTGGATCGGTGCCTTCTTTGACGAAGTCA
>CAINVQ010000068.1 GCA_903854175.1 uncultured Actinomycetes bacterium
CGCTTCGGCTCCACCTAGCGCTATAGCTTCTTCTACAAAACAAATAAAAAAGCGGCCGCACGAAAGCGGCCGCTTTTTTAGTAAGTAAAAGAATTACTTGTTTGGCTGTGGTGTGATGCGTAAGTAGTCCTTGAGCTTCTTAAAGCCCTTAGGGAACTTGGTTACTGCATCTTCATCACTAACCGCGTTAGAGATGATCACGTCACCACCATCAACCCAGTTGACTGGAGTCGCCACTGAGTATTCAGATGTTAGCTGGAGAGAATCGAGCACTCGAACCACTTCATCAACGTTGCGGCCAGTTGAAGCTGGGTAGGTCAGGGTTAGCTTTACCTTCTTGTCTGGCCCAATAACGAACACGCTACGAACAGTAAGTGTGTCGTTTGCATTTGGGTGGATCATGTCATAAAGATTTGAAACGTTACGAGTCTCGTCACCAATGATTGGGAAGTTAAGAGCTGTGCCCTGAGTTTCGCCAATATCAGCCTTCCAGAGATTGTGCGATGCAACATCGTCTACAGAAACAGCAATGATCTTTGTGTTGCGCTTGTCAAAGTCACCCTTGCGAGCTGCAAAGCCACCGAGCTCGGTAGTACATACAGGAGTGAAGTCCTTCGGGTGTGAGAACAAGATGCCCCAGCCTTCGCCGAGCCATTCGTGAAAGTTGATCGTTCCTTCGGTGGTCTCCGCGGTAAAGTCCGGGGCCACGTCACCAAGACGAATCGCCATGTGATACTCCTTCGAGTGAAAAGCTCAGTCCTTTGACTGAGCCTCTTTAGATTAGCGGATGTTCCTCAATTGTTGCAAATCTCTATGGGATTTGTAGGTTATTGCACACTTAGGGCAAAATCCCTGTGAAACTAGAGGAATGTCTGAATCAAACACCACAACAGTTGCGGCATTTGATCTTGATGGCACACTCACTGAAGGTGGGAGTGTCTTTCACTGGCTGCGCTATGTCGCGGGCACTCGTGCAGCGTATTCAGCAGCTCTCTCGCTTCTGCTCCCGCTCACCATTGGCGCAATTCGAAGTGGCTCTGCTGCAGATAGCGCCAAAGAGCGACTCTTTCATAAATTGCTCGCTGGACGAGACGTATCAGAAGTCACCGAACAGTCTCGAGAATTTATCCTTCATCACTTAGAACACGAAGGGCGTACGCACGTAGTTACACGACTTAAGTGGCACCTTGAACAAGGTCATGAAGTAGTAATAGTTTCTGCCTCTCCCCAGCTCTACGTAGACGTAGTTGCTGAAACACTTGGCGCCAAAGGTGGATGTGGTACTCGACTCGGAGTTGATGCTCGCAATAAATTGACTGGAAGCTATCTAGGAAATAATTGTCGAGGATCTGAAAAAATTCGTCGACTACAAGAATGGATCGCCGCACAAAATCTCGGTCAAACTCCGACTGTCTACGCCTACGGAAATTCACGTGGCGACTTAAAAATGTTGAAGAGCGCGGACTTTGGATTTGATTGCGGCAAGCTTGGACGACTCGGTGCACTAAAGCAGTTCACTCGCCTCGAAGCGTAAGAACTACTGAATCGAAGAATTAATTTCTACGATGCCGCCTTCGCGACCTTCGTAAATAACCTGAAGTGAAACAGCTTGTTCTTTCCAGGCAATAACAGTCGAGCCACGCTGATCAACAATGCCGAGGTTTATGTCGTACACGCCATCAAGCAGTGGTAGTTGTGCAATGTCTAGTCCAATGTGATTCGCGCCCGGCTTCAAGTTGACCGGTGAAGTCTGAGGATCACTTCGACTTACGAGTAGCCCCGAGCGGGTAAATATTTCGAACATGAAGTTACCGCTGTATGCATGCTCTGCACTCAAATTCACGTCAAAGTGGACTGCCCCACCGCTTCTGACTTCAAAGGCGCCGCTTGGGGTTGTAACTGAATCAAAAGAGATATTTGCCTGAGTGCCGGCGACGTCATTGGCCTGGGCATCTTCTAATTGATGTTCACGAAATACTCGAAGCGCCTCATTCGCTGGGCCATCGGCAATCATTATTCCTGAATCAAGAACAATTGCACGGTCACAGAGCGACCTGACTTGATCTGCATTGTGAGTAACTAAAAGAATTGATCGGCCTTCTTCTTGAAACTGCTTAATTCGGTCAATGCACTTCTGCTGGAATCGCTCATCACCAACTGCAAGCACTTCATCAACAACCAAAATGTCAGGGCTCACGCTCACCGCAACCGCAAACGCAAGACGGACATACATTCCGCTGGAATAAAACTTCACCTGCGTATCAATGAACTGTTCAATTTCACTGAAAGCAACAATGTCATCAAAGATTTTGTCAACCATCTTGCGAGAAAATCCGAGCATCGCGCCATAGAGGTAGACGTTGTCGCGACCAGAAAGCTCACCCTGGAACCCAGCGCCAAGTTCCAACAAAGCTGCGAGACTTCCACGAAGTCGAATCTCACCCGAAGAAGGCTGCAGAACACCACAAATGCACTTCAGCAATGTTGATTTACCCGATCCGTTGTGACCCACAATGCCAACTGTTTCACCTTCAGCAATGCTGAAATTTATGTTGTTAAGCGCACTAAAGAGCTCTGTAGTTCCAGACTTTGGGTGAAGTAAGCGTTCTTTTAGAGTCTGGTGACGTTCGTGGTGAATCTTGAAACTCTTGGAAATACCGTCTACTTCAATAACGTTCGCCATTACAGCTCCGACTCGAAGTTTGTCTCTAAGCGACCAAAGAGAACTTCTGCAATTAAAAAGAAAATGACCATTACGCCAACGAGTGCAATATTGAGTTCAAAGAATGTTCCCATTGACCACGTTGGAAGAACTTGTATGAGCGAGTGAGGAGCCGAAATCGAGTGAACAACAACATCTGAATAGAAGATTCGCTGAAACGTAAGAACAATGAGTGTCAGTGGATTTAGGAAATAGATCAGCTCCATCCCGTGTCGGTGAAGTGCCGGCGCGAGAGTGTTCTCATAGGAGTACACGATTGGCGTCATATAGAACCACAGTTGAAGGATTACTTCAATGAGATGCTTCACATCTCGTAAGTACACCGTTACTGCTGACATCAGCATGGCCATTGATGCCGTGAAGAGATAGAGCGCAATAAACGAGATTGGCATTAACCACAAAAATCCCCAATCAGGTGCGTGTCCAGCAATAAGCAAGAAGAGCGCGAGAACGACAACTTGAATTGCGAAATAGACAACTGCCGCACCTACATTGGCGAGCGCCAATATTTCACGAGGAAATGAAACCTTCTTTACGAGGCCAGCTCGGTCAACAATGACTCCCGTTGCAGTATTGAGTGACGTTTGATACATATTCCAAGCAATCAGCCCCGAAAACAGATAGATCACGAAGTTTGGAATTCCATTTTTCAAGAACACTGAAAAAACTAGGTAGTAAATACAGAGCGATAGAGCCGGAGAGATCATTGACCACAAGAGGCCAAGCGATGAGCTCTTGTATTTGATCTTGATGTCAGAAAGGATCAGATTGAAAAGCAGTTCTCGACGGTTAACAAGATTCTTTAGGCGAGTGATCAACCCTGGTCGAACGCTGACGACGCGAATTGGTGCATCATCAAGTGAACGTCGAACTAAACCGTCCGACGTGTGTTCACTCACTAGTCGCCTTTGGTTAACGCCGAGTGCTCGATGACAGCGTCGATGAATCCGTATTCGAGAGCTTCTTCTGGTGAGTACCAACGGTCACGCTCAGAGTCGGCAAGGATTTTTTCGAGTGGCTGTCCTGTGTGACGAGCTGTTAGTTCTGCAAGACGGTGACGTGACTTTGCAAAGTCTTCCGCCCAAATTGCGATGTCAGTAGCTTGACCCTTGAACACTCCACCACCAGTGTGAGGTTGGTGCATCAAAATTCGAGTGTTCGGAAGTGAGAAGCGCTTGCCCTGCGTTCCAGCACAGAGAAGGAACTGGCCCATTGAAGCAGCCATGCCGAAGCAAATTGTACGAATGTCGTTGCTCACGTACTGCATGGTGTCGTAGATGGCTAGACCATCTGAAACTGATCCACCAGGAGAGTTGATGTAAATACTGATGTCCTTAGTTGGGTCATCGGCCTCAAGAAGGAGGAGCTGCGCACAGACCCTATTGGCCATATCGGTGTCAACGGCAGATGTGCAAAAGATGATTCGATTGCGTAAAAGTCGGTTTGTAAGGTCGTTATTGCCGAAGTAGTCGGCCATTGATGTGTCGCTCATATGTCCAATCTACCGTGCCCACTCCTTGCACCCTGCCGATTTCGCCTAGAGTAGATACCCTGCGGGCGTGGCGGAATTGGCAGACGCGCTGGTTTTAGGTACCAGTTCTACGGAGTGTGGGTTCGAGTCCCTCCGCCCGCACCAAGTTTTTAAAGTTTCCCTTGCTATTTGAGAGGGGGTCGTAGTAAC
>CAINVQ010000069.1 GCA_903854175.1 uncultured Actinomycetes bacterium
CATGTTTCCGATTTTGAAAGATCGAAGGAAGCAGCTGGGAGGAAACCTTTCTGGCGGTGAGCAACAAATGCTCGCCATTGCTCGTGCGTTGATGTCGCACCCTCGTCTACTTCTGCTTGATGAACCATCAATGGGGCTGGCTCCGATGATTATCGAAAATATCTTCCAAATTATTGGAGATATCCGAAACACAGGGACCACAGTATTTCTCGTAGAGCAGAATGCCGCCCAAGCGCTTCGCCTTGCTGATCGTGGCTACGTCATGGAAAATGGCAGAATTGCCTTCAGTGATAAGGCTGAAAACCTACTAAATGACCCTCGTGTTCGTGCTGTCTACCTAGGTGAGTCTGCTTAAAAACCGTTTCATCAGGTATTTTATAAATTTCTAAAATTTCACTTGCATACGAACGTCTGTTCGCTTTATAGTTAACGAACAAGTGTTCGTATAACAAGGAGTGTCGGAAATGGCTGCAATTCAAATAGAAGATTTTGAAGTACTTACAATCGAAGAGGCAAAGCCTTACCTAAGGCTTGTAAGTGCTCAAAACACCCCTCAGAGCTTTCGTACAGGGGCTTCACTAGCAACTCGTCGTGAAGCTCGCGAACTGCAGCGAAAGCGCAGAAATCGTACTTTGGCTGGACTGGCTTTGGTCGGGGCGTTGGTGCTTTTAGCAATGCCTGGAGCTGCATTCGGAGGAGTAACTGGTTCAGGTCTTTCAACAGATCTTGCAAGCAGTGCTGACCTTGCATCTGGAATGAGTTACGTCGTACAAGCCGGTGACACGATTAATTCAATTGCTCAGATGGTGAATCCAGTGAGCCCAGCAACTGCACGTGCAATTCTTATTAAAGATCTCGGCACAAGTGTCATTGTTCCTGGCGAACACATTCTAATTCCCTAAAAAAATAGGCAATTAGGTGTATCGTGAATACATGCGCTGTCCATTCTGTGCGGCCGATGACGACCGCGTTGTTGACTCAAGACTCGCCGAAGATGGCGTTGCTATTCGACGTCGCCGTGAATGCTCCGCCTGCAATCAGCGATATACGACATTTGAACGTATTGAAGAAATCAGCCTTTACGTGGTGAAGCGATCTGGTGAACGTGAACCTTTCGATCGGATAAAAATCCTTCAAGGTGTCCGCTCCGCTTGTAAGAACCGTCCTGTCGAAGAAGAAGTTCTTGGAAACCTTGTCATCTCGATCGAAGAATCTATGAGACTTCTTAACCGTGATGTGACAAGTGAAGAAGTTGGACTAGCAACGTTAGAGGCACTTCGCTCAGTTGACGATGTTGCCTACGTTCGGTTCGCATCGGTCTATAAAGGTTTCGAGGGCACCGAAGACTTCGCTCGAGAGATCGGCAATCTCGTAAAAACCACTGCGCCAAAACACCGAGGTTAACAATGCGCGCAATGCGTCTGAACCCAAAGTCCGCAATGGCCATTTACGCTCACCCTGATGATGCAGATGTTGCTGCGGGTGGAATTCTTTCTCAGTGGGCGAGTGAGGGTTGTGAGGTTCACCTCGTTGTAGTTTGTGATGGCTCTAAGGGATCTCACTCCACCTCTGCAGATTCTCTTGTCGTAGCTGGAGTTCGAAGTTCAGAGCTGCAACACGCTGCAGATTTGCTTGGCGCTACCTCAGTTACAGAAATTGGAAGAGTCGATGGTGACGTGACTAATGATGAAAAGCTTCGAGCTGCGTTAGTTGGCCTCATTCGTAAGCACCGCCCAGAGGTTGTCTTGGGGCCGGACCCGACGGCTACCTTCTTTGGCGGAGTGTATGTAAATCACCGTGATCACCGTGAAACTGGCTGGGCATTACTCGATGCAGCAGCTCCAGCAGCTGCGATGCCCCTCTATTTCCCCAAGGAAGGTGCTCCACATCAGGTGAGCCAAATTCTTCTAAGTGGCACTCACGAACCTGATGTTGTGTTTGATGTTTCTTCAACCATCGACACGAAACTTAAGGCTGTCATGGCTCACGCATCGCAGCTTTCTGGCGATGTAGAAGATATTCGAGATGTTGTCTACGCCCGAGCTGAACAAGCTGGTCGTCCAGTCGGAGTGGCCTTTGGTGAGGCCTTTCGCTGCATTGAACTCGCCTTCTGATAACCCCTCGGTTGACGAGGCACCAATCCTTCATATTGACCTGGACGCATTCTTCGCGTCAGTTGAGATACTGGATAATCCATCTCTAAAAGGAAAGCCAGTTGTTGTTGGTGGTCCCGGAGAACGTGGGGCAGTAGCAAGTGCAAGTTACGAAGCGCGAAGGTTTGGGGTGAAGAGCGCAATGCCAATGGTGATTGCGAAGCGCATGTGTCCGAACCTTGTGATTCTTCCCGGAAGATTCGATCGTTACGAAGCGTATTCGCACGACTTTCACGAAATCATTATGGACCTAACTCCTGAGTTTGAGCCACTAGGACTTGACGAGGTCTTTGCTGACCTCAGAAGTCTTCGCCGCCTCAACGTGCAACCAATTGCTGCTGGGCATGAACTTCGTAAACGAATCAACGATGAATTAGGACTTCTCTGTGGTGTTGGCCTTGGACGCAACAAACTATTCGCAAAGCTTGCGTCAAAAAGATCAAAGCCAAAAGTTGTTGATGGCAAACTTGTTGATGGTCCAGGGGTTGTTTGGGTATCTCCCGAAATGGAAAAACAGTGGCTGAGTGAACTCCCTGTCTCTTCTCTGTGGGGAGTTGGTCCCGCCACAACCGCAAAGTTAGAACGTATTGGTATTAGATGGGTGAGAGATCTACACAAGTTTGAAGAATCATTGCTGGCACGACACGTCGGGCCTTGGATGGCTGGAACTCTTGTTAACTATGCCAATGGTGAGGATGAACGTGAAGTCATTAATGACCATGTCACTAAGTCACTCGGTCATGATGAAACGTTTGTTAAGTCCTTAAATGGCATTGATGAGCTCCTCGAGCAGGCAAAGAGCCACTCGGCAATCCTTGCTCGAGCAATACGTTCAAAGGGCTGGGTGGCGCGAACAGTTTCGGTAAGCGTTCGTTTTGATGATTTTTCATCAATTGGAAGGTCACAAACAATCAGTTTTGGAATTGATGATGAGCGTGCAATCTTCCTAATTGCCAAAGCGTTACTTGAATCAATGGAGTTTCCATTCGCCATACGTCTGCTTGGCATTCACCTTTCCTCATTCTTGCCAAGGTCTAGAAATGACATGCAGCTCACCTTTGGTATTGAAACTGCGGTTGATGAACGTCAGCAAACCATTGAGGCAACGAGAGAACGTCAAATTGGGTACGAAGCGCTTCGAGATGCCATTGATGATGTTCGTGAGAAGTTCGGAAAATCTGCTGTAGGAACAGCGTCAGAACTTAATGAAGATGGAATTGATATTGAGCGCCAACGTGGCGGAACGTCACAAGGGCCGTTGGCTAGACCCGAACGGTAACGAGTGTTCCAATAGGAGTATGAGGCCAAATAGTTTTAGCTGATGTGAAGGGCAACTCAATGCATCCGAGACTCTGTGACGATCCGTATCGTGATCGAATAAAGCCATGGAGACCTTCTCCTCCGTTGTAATACGACACCCACGGAATTCCTGTGTCGTAGTACTTACTTCCATCAGGATTCGTTCCAGCCATTGTGGTTGAGGCGTACCTCAGATACACGGGATAAGTTCCAGGATCACTTGGAGCCTGAGGAATTCCTGCATTAGCGAGCGAGTGAAAGCTTGGAACACCACTTATATAGAGGGTCAAAACCTGAGGTGACCTTTTGACAAGATTCATAGCAACATCTACGTAGTTATAGGGACGAGGACTAAATGCGGAGTTCTTCGCATCGCTTATAAGTGCATTCCATGTGTGTGGTGTTGTTACTCCAGTTGTTGGAATTCCATGAACATCCTGAAAGCTCATTAGGGCTCCCTTAAGGATTGGTCCAGGAACACCTAATTTCCACTGTGCAATGAATGACTGGGGAAGACTTGGGTAGAGCCAATTGAACGTTCCAGATGATTTGGCAACAATCGGCTTGGTGTGTTGCAAAGTTACTCGAGGCAGTACAAGAGTTGTTGTTGGAACATTTGTTGTAGTCGATTTAGTTGTCGTTGTTGAAGTAGTCGAAGATGACGTAGTTGAACTTGTTGACGAAGTTGTAGTTGAAGTTACCGGAGGAATGATTGTTGATTCTGTTGTAAGAGTGGTTGTAGGGGTGGTTGACCCCGCAGGAGTAAATCCGACTGGTAAATATCCAAGCTGAGCTAAGAGTTGTTCTTCCCAAATAATGTCCACGGCTGAATAAATAGAGACTGATCTACTTGTTGCCGTGGTGCACGTTGCACCGCACTTGAGAGATGTTGGTATTTGAAGTTTGTAAGTAACACCTGGTGAAATCATTCCTACTGCGAACGCTTCGAATTGCGTGGGTGAAATCTGCGTCCATTGAGTTTTCAACAAAGGGGCAATGGTGAGAGCAGGCAGCAGGTCAGGGGCTATTTCTTGAGTAAGAGTTATTCGAGCTATTGGTAAATTCTGAACAAGGGTGGCGGCTGTTTGAGATTTCACTTGCACAAAAGATGCTGCGAAACTCGAGTGAGCTCCAATTGGCATAGCGCTAAATAGAAATATAAAGACCAACGATGTCAGGCTCAAGCGTTTAGTCACACTTAAAGATTACCCGTGAATTATTAGAAACCTTCCTCATAACCCTCACTTGTTCATGAATCTTCACTGGCTACTTGAATCCTCTAAGTTGCGTGACCAACTAGGATTGATTCTTCTGGCGGCGTGGCCGAGCGGTTAGGCAGGGGCCTGCAAAGCCCCGTACTCCGGTTCGAATCCGGACGCCGCCTCCAGTGAAATAGGTTATTTTGTAGTTCTGCTGTGGCGCAGTGTCACAGCAGACTGCAAAGGTAATCCTGTGAGCAAGAACGATTTGAAGCTACCCAGACTTCTGCTGGGCTTCGATACCGAGACCACAGGACTCGACGTGAATAGCGAGAGAGCCATCTCCTACGGATTCATTGCGTACTTCGATGACGCGCCAATCTGGTCAGAACATTTCTATGTAGTGCCCGATAAACCTATTGCCGAACCCGCTATGAGAGTTCACGGCCTTTCAGTCGAATCTATTCTCGCCAAGAAATCAGATGAAATTGTCTACGACACCGTTGCTGGGGGGCTAGCAAGAGCTGTCGTGATTCTTCGTGAATTTCAAAACTTTGGTGCAGCCATTACTGGAGCAAACGTTGCCCGATTTGATCTAGCAATGTTGCTGAAGACCTATGAGTCAATTCATGCGCGTAGCCCAATAGATGAGGGACTTGACATTTCATCCCTGCCAATTCTTGACGTTATTGAAATTGATCGAAAGATTGACACTGACTTCGAGACTCGACCACGTAGAGGGCTTGAGTATCTATGTAAGCACTATGGCATTGAACCTGGTGGACACCACGCACTTGGAGATGCTCGAGCAACAGTTGAGGTTTTGCTTAAGCAAGCAAAGCGCGCCCGTCCAAATCAACTTGAGTTCAATGTCACTTCTGTTTCACCTGAGTTTTATGAGTGGTCTGAACGAATCACATCACTACTCGCGAGTTAAGCCACTACCTCAAACTGGTAAGGTTTAATCCCAAGGGGCCGTTAGCGCAGTCTGGTAGCGCACTTCCTTGACATGGAAGGGGTCACAGGTTCAAGTCCTGTACGGCCCACTAATGAATTTTGTACTCACAATCGGAGTTATGGTGCTGATCAGCTCCCTCTATGCCGGGTTTTATATCTGGATGAGAAGTGAGTCATTCGGCGAAGCAAAGAAGCGTCGCAAACAACCTAAAAATTAGTTATTGCTTGGGTCCGTTATCTCAAGGGCGAGCAGTGGAGCTGATGCCTTGTTGATGCATTCCTGATACTCCATCTCAGGAACTGAATCTGCAACAACCCCTCCGCCAGCTTGAACAGTTGCTGTTCCATTTCGAAGCGAGAGCGTTCTAATTGTGATTGCAAAGTCGGCTTCACCATTTAGAGAGAAGTACCCGAGTGCTCCACCATATGGTCCACGATGCACTGGCTCAAATTCATCAATGAGCTCCATGGCTCGAACCTTTGGTGCCCCGGTCAGCGTTCCGGCTGGGAAGGTGGCGTTAAAAGCATCAAAAGCATCCTTGCCTTCAGCAAGTGTTCCACTTACCTGAGAAACAAGATGCATCAGGTGCGAGAATCGTTCAACGTGTGCCAAGCGGTCAACTTTTACTGATCCTGGAGCGGCAACACGACCAATATCGTTTCTTCCAAGATCCACAAGCATTACGTGCTCTGAGATTTCCTTCTCATCATTGAGCATCTCTTTTTCAATTTCTAAGTCTTGAGCTTCATTGGCTCCACGTGGGCGAGTGCCGGCGATCGGATGAGTAATGACCTGACCTTCATGTACTCGTACCAACGTCTCTGGTGATGCTCCAACAATTTGGCTTTCACCAGTATCGAGAAGATACATGTAGGGAGATGGGTTTAGGGAGCGAAGAACGCGGTAGAGCGTCAGCGGGTCAACATTGGTTGGACGCTTGAATTGTTGGCTGGGCACAACTTGAAATACATCACCGGCGTAGATGTACTTCTTGGCTTTTTCGACAACGCTGCAGTACTGCTCTTTTGTGAAGTTTGAAATGCCCGCAGCGATGGAGCGAATATCAATAGAACTTCGTGCACTTGGTGCGGTAGCAACTAATCGCTCAGTCGCAGCATCATTCTCGGGTGATGGCGCAATGAGAACATCGATAATTTCTTGCAACTGCTGAGAAGCGAAATTGAATGATTCTTCTGGGCTAGATCCTGGCTCAATAACAGCATTAACAACCACCGTGGTTGAATGACGGAGGTGGTCACAAATAAGAACTGCCCCTGGGAACGTGAAGTCAATGTCTGGCCACATGCCGTCAATGTCTTTTCGTGGGAGTCGTTCTAGTCGTCGTACATAGTCATAGGTAACAAAACCAACTGCTCCTCCAAAGAAATAGGGGAGCTCAGTTGGAAGAAATGTCTTATACCTCGACATAAGTTCACGTAAGACTTCAAGAGGACCACGGCTGGCTGCGTCTGCAACTTCTGCCCCGGTTACAAATGTTTTACCATCCTTGGTGGAGACTCTCCATTTTCGGTCAAGTCCTATGAATGAATAGCGTCCGGTGTTTTCTCCAAGCGCGGCACTCTCTAGAAGAAAAACTGCACGACTTGTAGCGAAGCGTTGATACAGCGAAACAGGGGTCTCTCGGTCGAGCTGCAATGTGGAGTGCAGGGGGATGACGTTGTAGTCACTGGCTAAGGCCAAGAATTCGCTTAGTTCGGTTAGCGCCATCTAGAAAGAATAGTTAAGTTCCAGGGGCATCTAGGATGCATTCATGGCGAAGAGCCCTTCAATCCTGGTAGTCGATAATTACGACTCTTTTGTTTACAACCTGGTCCAGTACTTGGGCGAACTAGGTGCAAACGTCACGGTACTTCGAAACGATGAAGTTGCAGCTAGCGACCTTGAAAAAATGGAGCTGGACGGAGTGCTCATTTCTCCTGGACCGGGCTATCCGAGCAGTGCTGGAAACTGTATTGAGATTATTAAATACTGCGCCGAGCACAATCTTGAGTTATTCGGAGTTTGTTTGGGCCACCAAGCACTCGGAGAAGCTTTTGGAGGGGTTGTATCTCCTGCACCTGAATTAGTTCACGGAAGATCTTCTTTGGTAACGCACAACAACACCGGAGTCTTTGCAGGAATGCCAAGTCCAATGATTGCTGGAAGGTATCACTCACTGGTTGTTGAAGACGCAACTCTTCCAGATGTATTTGAAGTAACTGCACGAACTGGAAACCTCATCATGGGAATGCGACACAAAACTGCTCCTCTTGAAGGTGTTCAGTTTCACCCTGAATCTGTTCTTACCGAAAGTGGATACTTGTTGCTCGCCAATTGGCTCGAGCGATGTGGCGCAACAGATGCTGTTGCAAAGTCATTAGAACTCAATGTTCGCAGTGCGTTAATTAGACAAGCTTTGCCAACTCCTGCTTCTTAAAAACTAGAGCCAAATCCAAATCTGGTTTCAATGATTTCACCATTAACAAGTTCAACCTTGTAGGCAGCAGGTCCAGTCTCTGGATCAACTGAAATATCGCTGACAACGGTTGTTGGCTCAAGTCCTTCGAACCAGATACCAATTCGATCATCCGTTGCGTAGCCAAGCGAAGGCAGTGTTCCATCTTTCATCCAGTTATGAAAGGTTTCACGGCGACGTGGCTCGCCTGAGTAGTGAACGCTATTGGCGTAGGGAAGAAAACCGAGGCCGTTAGTTACTGGATCGAGTTCGTTGCTGAAAGAGTCTGTGTTGCCACCGGTAAACCAACAGAGGCTTCCAGCTGACCTTCCACCCATAATCACGCCATTTTCCCATGCTGCGCGCAAGTAGGAATTAAGGCCGTGTAGCTCCCAAAGTGCCAGCAAGTTGGCAACAGATCCACCACCAACCCAGACGAGGTCTGCGCCAAGCACAGCTTCTTCAAAGTTTGCCGAGGGCTGGGGAAATAATTTCAGAGCAGTAAGGTCGCATCCTGCATCTGTGAAGGCTTGGTAGTGGCGTGTGTACTCGCTATCCATGTCACCGGTCGCAGTTGCGAGATAGGTGACGCGGGGCCTGACCTTCTCAGTCATTGAAAGCGCATCGAGCAGCAGGGATCCAAGCTTCCACGATTGCTGCACTTTTCCAGGGATTAAGCCACCAGAGGTCGCTAGAACACGAGATGTTTTCATCTACGAATTTCTAGCACTTGAGTACCGTTTGAACTGTCTAATATGCGTGAAAGGGACTTTTGGAGGGGCAATGCCTATTACTGAAGCTGAGTTAGACGTCCTGATTGATGACTTGATCGAGAAGTTTCCACCCAAGACAACTGATCCAGTCGTCTTTCTAGGTGAACAGTTTGATCGAGGACTTGCGTGGGTCAACTTCCCAGAAGGAATGGGTGGCCATGACGGAACCCCAACCGATCAGCTCTATGTACTTCGCAAGCTCACCAAGATTGGTGTTCCATCTGCGGCGGGACCAAATGTAATTGGCTATGGAATGTGTGCTCCAACAATTGTCATTCACGGAACCGCTGAGCAAAAGAAGCGCTACCTACGCCCACTCTTCACAGGCGAAGAAATTTGGTGTCAGTTGTTCTCAGAGCCTGGTGCTGGTTCAGACGTTGCCACACTCGGCACACGCGCTGAGCGTGACGGTGACGAATGGGTCATCAACGGCCAGAAGGTTTGGACAACGCTTGCTCACAACGCTCACATGGGACTTCTCATTGCACGCAGCAACCCTGATGTTGTTAAGCACAAAGGAATCACAGCGTTCCTAGTTGACATGCACGGACCTGGTGTAGATGTCCGTCCACTTTTCCAAGCGACTGGTGAAGCAGAGTTCAACGAAGTTTTCTTTAATGAAGTTCGAATCCCAGATTCTGAGCGACTTGGCGATGTTGGCGAAGGTTGGGGAGTTTCCATCACCACACTTATGAACGAGCGTGTTTCAATTGGTGGAACAATTCCTCCTCGTGGATCAGGACTCATTGGTGAAGCAGTAAAGATCTGGAAGTCAAAGTGGTCTGGCCGTGACGATTCCTACGCTCACTCAGTTCGTTCAGAGCTAATGCAGGCATGGGTCCGTAACGAAGTAGGCCGTCTAACTAACTGGCGTGCCAGTGATCTGCGTAAAGCAGGGACTCCTGGACCTGAAGGTTCTGTCGCCAAGCTGGCGTTCGCTGAAGAGAACCAGCGCACTAGTGAGCTCTGCGTCAACCTGATGGGTGCCGAGGGAATGCTCTACGAGAACAACTATCCAATGGTTCGACCTAAGGGATCAGCAATGCACGGTGGAGACATGCGTAAGGCATTCATCCGTATGCGCGCTAACTCAATTGAGGGTGGAACAAGTGAAGTTATGAGAAACATCATTGGAGAACGAGTTCTCGGGCTTGCTGGTGAACCTCGTAACGACAAGGACGTTGCTTGGAAGGACGTTCCTCGCAGCTAATTATTTGTCGGTGAGTTTCTCCGCAAATAGTTTCAATGTTTTGGCGTACGCGTCTTTTGCTGCCTCAGGGTTGTAATCATCGCGTGGATCTGAGTTAAACCCGTGCCCTGCATCTGCGTATCTCGTTATCTCTGTTGGCACTGAAAGCGAAGCAGTTGCCTCTCTGAGGAGTTCAACTTCTTCAATTGGAATACCTTTGTCCTGGTCGCCAAAGAATCCAATCCAAGGGCATGCAAGCTTTGGTGCCATATCTAAAAGTGGGTCAAGACCAAAGCGTCCATTAACAATGCCGCTGCCGTAGTAGCTCACTGCTGCTCCAACAAGGCCAAGTGAAGCAGCATAGAAGGTGACAATTCCACCCATGCAGTAACCAACGATGCCAATGTTTGGCGTGGTGTAACCAAGCGAGTTCAGGAAGCTGATCGTTGCATCTAGGTCGTTTGTGATTCCTTCTTTAGTCAGTGTCTGCATTGTTTGCATTACCGGACCAAAGTCGTCGTATCCGTATTCTGGAGATCCTTCACGATGATAAAACTGCGGAGCAACTACAAAATATCCTTCGTCACTGAATCTATCGGCCACGTCACGAATGTGATCGTTTACGCCAAAAGCCTCTTGAACAACAATCAGTGCTCGCTTGGCTTCGGTATTGCCGGTTACATAAATCGGAAATCTTGGGGCAGTTACTTGTTCACTCATTCGAAACTTGGTCCTTGTGTTCGTGTTCTTTTAAGTTCATAAAATCCTGGAGTTCCTGCAACAAGCACAACACCATCGAAGAGCTTCCCAGCAGCTTCACCCTTTGGCGCAGGAGTTACTACTGGTCCAAAGAATGCAACATCACCAACGTGAATCACTGGTGTTCCTACATCCATACCTACTTTGTCCATCCCCGCATGGTGACTCTTCTTAAGAGCCTCATCAAAGTCTGTGGAATTTTGTGCGTCAGCTAGGTCTGATTCCAATCCAGCTTCTTTTAGAGAGTTTGAGATGAGTGTGTCAATGTCTTTTTCACCCTTGATGTGAAACTGACTTCCCATAGCACCGTAGAGCTTTTCAACGACTTCGTTCCCGTGGCGTTCTTCTGCAGCAATCAACACTCGAACTGGACGCCAGGCTTGCTTCATAAATTCAACGTATTGTTCTGGCATTTCTCGGCCATCATTTAGTACAGCAAGGCTCATGACGTGGAACTTAATTTCAATGTCTCGAACTTTTTGTGCCTCAAGTAGCCAACGTGAGGTAACCCATGCCCATGGGCATGCTGGGTCTACCCAGAGATCAACTTGCTGTGTCATAACTTGTCCTTACTTATTTGCGTGTGCGTTTAATACTGTAATAACTGAATTGATGACTCCGACCGCCATTGGGATATCGAGCATTTCATCAATTCCGTGAGCATTTGAATCTGGCCCAAGTACGCCGGTAGCTAAAAACTGAACACCAGGGTATCTCTTGCCTAGCGAGGCAAGGAAGGGGATCGAGCCACCTTCGCCGGTGAATCCAGGAGCTTTTCCATATGCATTAATTGACGCTGCCTGTAATGCATCTTCTAGCCATGGAGAGAGTTCTGGAGCATTCCATCCATCTGCGTGCTCTGTTCTATACGTCACCTGTGCATTTGAAGGAATATTCGTCGTCATTGCTGCAACTATTGCCTCTTC
>CAINVQ010000070.1 GCA_903854175.1 uncultured Actinomycetes bacterium
CTGCACTCGAAGCGCTTATGGACCGTAACTACCGCGCCATGAAGGCACGTCTTGCAATGGTCTTCAAGGAAAACGAGACACTCCAGTTCACTGACTACATCTGTGACGATGGTGTTGGATACGGACCATACGAACTCAAGCTCAGCCTTACTCGCGTTGGCGACAAGGTGACTCTTGACTTCTCAGGTTCAAGTCCACAAGCGCAGGGACCAATTAACTACTACATCAATGAAAACCTTGTACGTATGTTCTTTGGTATCTACATGATCACTGTTGCTGACCCACAGATTCTGTGGAACGACGGTTTCTACCCACTTGTTGACGTCATCATTCCTGACGACTCATTCTGGAAGCCAAAATACCCAGCGGCGCTGAACGCACGTAACCACGGTATTGGTCGAGTATTCGACCTCTTCGGTGGACTACTTGGTCAGACCAACCCAGACCTGTTGAACGCAGCTGGATTCTCATCTTCACCTCACTTCATGTTCTCTGGTAACTACACAGAGGGTGACCGCAAGGGTGAATGGTTCCAGCTCTACTCAATTGGCTTCGGTGGAATTCCTGGACGTCCAATTGGTGACGGACCTGACGGACACTCACTGTGGCCATCATTCGTTAACATTCCGTGTGAATACCTTGAGTCGTATTACCCACTACGTATTGAAAAGTGGGAGACCGTAAGTGACACTGGTGGAGCTGGTCTTCACCGTGGTGGTAACGGAGTGGACGTTGCGTACAGATTCCTAGAACCAGGAACTATCGCAATTCACGACGACCGCTGGTTGACATACCCATGGGGTGTTAACGGTGGAGAACCAGGCGCACGTGGTACTAAGTGGATTGACCGTGCAGACGGAACCCGCGAAGTAATCGCGAGCAAGGTTATTGACGTTCCAGTCAACAAGGGCGACGTACTTCACTTCGTTACTTGGGGTGGTGGCGGTTGGGGAGATGCGCTTAAGCGTGACCCTGAACTCGTTGCTCTCGAAGTTCGACGTGGACTTGTTACTGACGACGGAGCCAAGGGCTACGGCGTTGTTGTAACGAGCGACGGACACGTTGACGCTGCAGGAACGGACAAGCTACGTGCTGAAATGAGCAAGGGGCGTCCAACGCCACTTCCTACATTCAACATGGGGCCACCACTTGCAACAATCCTTGAGCGTTGCTTGGAAGAGACAGGGCTACCTGCTCCACAGCCACCAATTCGTATTTGATTTAGATACGAATGGAAAAGATTGATGAAGGTTTCGGTGGAGGACTAGGGTTTGGCAATAAGCCAGCCCTGGTCTCCATCGACCTGATGTTGGCGTATTTTGATCCCAGTAGTCCTATGTATTTACCGTCTCGAGACTGTCTTGAGTCTTCTGCACGAGTTATTGCTGCTGCGAGAAAGAACAACGTACCCGTTATTCACACCCGAGTAATTTTCGGACCTGATGCGGTTGATGGCGCGGTATTCATTCGAAAGATTCCAGCGTTAAAAACATTGATTGGTGACAATCCAATGAACCGGTTTATGCCAGAAGTCGCACCACTCGAAGATGAACTCGTAATTGTCAAGCAGTATGCGAGTGCATTCTTTGGCACTTCACTCAGCTCGACGCTGCGAGGCCTCGGCGTTGACACGCTCGCAATCATTGGCGTCTCAACGAGTGGATGTATTCGAGCGACTGGACTTGATGCGCTACAAAACGGATTCATCCCAATGGTGGTTCGCGATGCGTGTGGCGACCGAGCTCCAGGACCACACGAATCTAACTTGTACGACTTACAAGCTAAGTACGCCGAAGTAATTACTGAGTCACAAGTAATTGCGGGTTTTGACGCCTATGGCTCTCGTTAAGAGTTAGCCAGTATGGGACCACGCACAATGGTGGAAAAGATTTGGCAGAGCCAAGTCATTGAGCGTGGAAACGATCAGCCCGATTTACTTTTCATCGATCTTCATTTTGTTCACGAAGTTTCGAGCCCTCAGGCGTTCGATGGACTTCGTGAATCTGGACGAACACTTCGACGAAGCGATCTGACGATTGCTGTTGAGGACCACAATGTTCCAACCGACACCCTGGAGCTAAAAGACGCCACTAGCCGCAAGCAAGTTGAAGCACTACGCACGAACTGCAAAGAATTTGGCATAAAGCTCTTCCAAATTGGCCAGAAAGGCCAGGGGATTGTTCACGTCATTGGGCCAGAAACTGGTCTCACGCAGCCTGGGATGACCATTGTGTGTGGCGATAGTCACACGAGTACCCACGGGGCCCTGGGGGCTCTGGCGTTTGGTATTGGAACGAGTGAGGTAGAGCACGTACTCGCTACCCAAACCTTGCCACAGCGCAAACCTAAGACCATGGCGGTAAACGTCTCAGGTTCTCTTGGTGCTGGTGTGTCGTCAAAGGATTTAGCTCTAGCGCTCATTTCTCACGTGGGCACCGGTGGCGGTCAGGGTCACGTTGTTGAGTTTCGAGGCGAAGCAATTCGCAACCTTTCGATAGAAGCTCGCATGTCACTTTGCAATATGTCAATTGAATGGGGCGCACGTGCAGGGCTCGTGGCACCGGACGAAAAGACCTTCGAGTATCTACGCGGGCGCGAATACTCGCCCAAGGGCAGTGACTGGGACGCAGCTGTTGCCTACTGGAGTTCACTCTGCACCGATGAAGGCGCTGAATTTGATCAGGTAATTGAATTCGATGCTTCAAAGGTTGCTCCCTTCGTAACGTGGGGAACTAACCCAAGCCAAGGTGTGGCTCTTAATGCTGCAGTACCAACTCTTGAAAGCTTCTCGGACTCGAGTGAGCGAACAGCTGCGCAGCGTGCCATGCAGTACATGGGCCTAGAGCCGGGAACTCCTATGAGCGAGATTCCTATTGACATTGCGTTCATTGGGTCTTGTACCAATAGTCGAATTGAAGATTTACGAATTGCAGCTGA
>CAINVQ010000071.1 GCA_903854175.1 uncultured Actinomycetes bacterium
GCGCTTCTTAAGCGTCTTTGTATTTGAAAGCTCGAGGCAGTCAAGTCGGTCATTGTTGACATCAACCGTGATCGTGTCGCCATCTTCCACAAGGGCAATTGGACCACCGAGAAGTGCTTCTGGGGCGACGTGACCTATAACTAGCCCTACAGACCCACCAGAGAATCTCGCGTCAGTCATCAGCGCAATAGTTATCCCGCGCTTTCTGCAAAGCGATGTGATCTTGCTAGTTGGATCAAGCATTTCGGGCATTCCAGGGGCACCGCGTGGGCCTTCGTACCGGATGACCACCATGTCGTTGTCTGAGAAATCATCTGAATGTTCATCGAGTGCGGTGATTAATGATCGCTCGCCATTGAATACGCGAGCCTTGCCAGTGAAGATGCCGTCAACAATGCCGCTCTCAACACCTGCGAGCTTCAAGATTGCACCACCATCGGGGCAGAGGTTTCCACGAAGAAGTCGAAGACCACCAGTATCTTTAAATGGTTTTGCAACAGAGAAGATCACTTCATGATCCGCAGCCGGCGGGTTCAGGCGTGCAACTTGCTCTGACAATGTTTCGCCAGTACAGGTGAGAGTGCTGCCATCAAGGAAGCCAGCTTTCAGAAGTTCATTAACCACTGTTGGAAGCCCACCTGATGCGTCAACATCAACCATTGAGTACTCGCCAAAGGGGCGCATATTTACAATCACGGGAAGACGGTGCGATAGTTCATTGAACTCGTCTTGGCTAATGACGTCTTTCCAGAGATTGAGTCCAGCTGCGCGCGCAATTTCAACACTGTGCAGCATGACATTGGTTGATCCGCCCATTGCCATTGAGACAATGAGCGCGTTACGCAGTGACTTAGGGGTAACAATGTCTCGAGGACGGATATTGCGACTGGTCATTTTTACGAGGCAGTCAACAAGCTCTTCTGGGAACTGGTTAACACGACGTGGGTCGTCAGATGACGGTGCGATCATGTGAAGTGGCTCGAGTCCAAGAACACCAATGAAGGTCTGCATGGTGTTGTACGTGAACATACCGCCACAACTTCCTTGACCAGGACATGCATTGAGAGTTACCTCGTTACGAGCTTCTTCGTCTGGGTCGGTTGCGAACTGGAATGCAGTAACGAGGTCAATACGTTCCCCGGTACTCGGGCGAACACCAGGCTTAATTGATCCATCGGAAAGAATGACTGAAGGAACATTATGTTCTAGAAGTGCAGCGACTGTTCCAACGGGTGGTTTGTCGCAAGCGACAACAGCAATGAAACCTTGAACCTGGTTTGCGGCGAGGTGTGATGAAGCAGCGTCATTGACTAGCTCTCGACCAATGAGCGAGAACCGCATTTGTGGAGTTCCGTTTAGTTGTCCGTCTGAAACACCAACAGTGAACGCGGGGGAGATAAGTCGATTGCCGCTCTGGTTGCTTTCGATGCGCTTTGACATTGCTGTCTGTACTGCAGCAACTTTTTCGTGAACCCCTAGGTAGCACTGGCTGTCGCCAAGGTTGCCAAGAACCGCCCAAACAGGTCCATGGATATTGGCTACGTCTTCACCCAGAAACTTGGCCGTGCCGACGCGTTGAACATCGCGACCAGGGTTCGAAACTCCTCGAACGCTTACTTTTGTTGCTGATTCTGGCTGTTCGGTCATTGCTTAAGTCTACTGAGGCACAAAGTCAATCTTTTAGCCCTTCCAGCAAAAGACTGGAATTTTCTCTTGCCATGGGCTCTGGGCTGTGGCAAGATTGATGTATGACTTCTATTTTCGTGCTCGTGGTGGTGACAGGCTGATCAGCCGGTAATCACGCGTCTACGCAGATAACCGGCCTCCCAAAAACGGGAGGCCATTTTTTATTTAGTAAGCGAAGGAAAGAATTATGCAACTTACAGGTGCACAAGCATTAATTAAGAGCCTCGAGCAAGCTGGCGTCGATGTGATGTTTGGCTATCCCGGTGGCGCAATTTTGCCCACATACGATGCATTGCTCGAGTCTTCCATTCGCCACGTATTAGTACGTCACGAACAAGGTGGCGGTCACATGGCAGAAGGTTACGCCCTCGCAACTGGCAAGCCTGGCGTGCTCATGATCACTTCAGGCCCTGGAGCAACAAATGCAATCACTCCTATTGCTGATGCTTATCTCGACAGTGTTCCGCTCGTTGTTATAACAGGACAGGTTTCAACAAGCGTTATGGGAACTGACGCATTCCAAGAAGCTCCAATTATTGGAATCACTGCTGGAATTGTTAAGCACAGTTACTTGGTTCAGTCTGCTGCCGAGATCCCACGTGTAGTTGCTGCTGCTTTCTACATTGCAACAACTGGACGTCCAGGACCAGTGCTCATTGACTTTCCTAAGAACGTTTCTCTTGAAACTATGGAGTGGTACTGGCCAACAACTGTTGAAGAGTTAGATCTTCCTGGCTACCAGCCAGAAGTTGCTCTCGACATGGATGCAGTTAACGCTGCTGCTGAGCTCATCAATAATGCGCAACGTCCAATTCTCTACGTTGGTGGAGGAACAATTAAGTCTGACGCTTCAAAGGAATTGTTGGCTTTCGCAGAACGAACAGGCATGCCAGTAGTAACAACGTTGCAGGCTCGAGGAGCATTCCCTGACTCACACAAACAACACCTCGGTATGCCAGGAATGCACGGCACCTACACAGCTGTTACCGCAATTCAGAAGTCAGACCTCCTAATTTCGCTCGGTGCTCGTTTTGACGACCGAGTAACGGGAAAGGTTTCAACGTTCGCACCTAACGCGAAGATCATTCACGTTGACATTGACCCTGTTGAGTTCAACAAGATTAAAAAAGTGAATGTTGCAATTCAGAGCAATGTTGCTGCGGCGATTAGTGCTCTCGACAAGACGGGTGCCAAGCCTAAGGATCTTGAAGTTTGGTGGAAGCAGCTAAATGCATGGCGCGAAGAATTTCCTCTCTTTTATGAAGAGCAGAAGGAAGGCTCGCCACTTCGTCCACAAATGGTTATTGAAGCAATCAATGCAAGCTCTAAGCCTGGAACAATCGTTTCAACAGACGTTGGTCAGCACCAAATGTACGCAAGCCAGTTCTGGAAGTTTGAAGAGCCCCGCACGTGGTTGTCTTCTGGAGGAGCTGGAACAATGGGATTCGGCCTTCCTGCTGCAATTGGGGCCAAGGTTGGCGCACCAGACAAAACAGTCTGGGCAATTGTTGGTGACGGTGGGGTAGTTATGACCATTCAAGAGCTACTCGCTGCGAGCGCTGCGGGAATCAACGTAAAGGTTTGCATCCTTAATAACGAATTTCTTGGAATGGTGTATCAGTGGCAGCAACTTGTCTATGACGGCAGACTTTCCCACGTTGCGTTACCAAGTCCTGACTTCGTGAAGATTGCCGAAGGAATGCACTGCGTAGGAATCAAGGCAACCACAGTTGAAGAGATGCACGCTGCAATCAAGCAAGCGAATGAAATAAACGACAAGCCAGTTGTCATTGACTTCAGAACTGACCCTAGTGAAAACGTATGGCCAATGGTTCACGCCGGCGCATCAAACGACGAAATCATTGTTCACCCAACACAGCGAGGAAACTAATGAACTCCCACGAAATCATTGAAGAAGTAATTCACACGCCAGTTCGTCTTCACATTTTGTCTGTGAAGGTTGAGAACAAGCCCGGTGTGCTTATGCGCATCGCGGGACTGTTCACACGACGTGGATTCAATATCTACTCACTCTCAGTTGCTCCGTCAGAACTTGGTGCTCGATTTTCTCGAGTAACAATTGTTGTTGACGCAGAGTCTGCGCCGCTCGAACAAATTGTTGGCCAGCTCAATAAGCTCATCAACGTTGTAGAAATTTCAGATCTTTCTCCAAAGGACGCCGTGGAGCGCGAGCTACTAATTGCAACTGTGCCAACACACGTTGATGTTCGTACCCCACTGCTCGACATCATTGCTTCAGCCAATGCCGCAATTATTGACGTAGACAGCTCTGCGGTCACCATTATGTTGGCGGGAACGCCGTCGGCCTGTGACGATTTAGAACGAGAATTAGAGGCTTTTACCAACGTTGAGCTCTACCGGACCGGTCGTGTGGCATTGCCTAGACTTGGTACTCCGGCCTGAGGCCAAAAGATCGAATAAGAAGAAAGAACAACTATGACAACCATGTTTTATAAGCAGGATGCAAAACCTGAGCTGCTA
>CAINVQ010000072.1 GCA_903854175.1 uncultured Actinomycetes bacterium
CGAATTGGTGACGTTGAACAAATTGCTCAAGACCAGGGTTGGATTTAACCGTCAATTAACGGAAATCACAATGCTTTACGTCGCATGTCCTAAAGTATCTTTAATCATTCAGAAGGAGTGTTTATGTCAACCGCCTCAATCACACTTAAGCAACCTCGAGTTCTTGCAGATGTTCTGCCAAAGTCACTAACTACTGACATTGCACTCGTAGTAGGGGCAGCTGCGCTAGTTGGATTACTTGCCCAAGTATCAATCCCACTCGGGTTCACACCCGTCCCACTGACAGGTCAAACTCTTGGAGTACTCCTTGCAGGTTCAGTGCTCGGATGGCGCCGTGCGACTGTTTCAATGAGTCTCTACCTTTTTGCAGGACTCGCAGGAGTCCCTTGGTACGCAGAGCATTCACACGGAGTTCCAGCATCTGGCTCTCTTGGGTACATAGTTGGCTTCATATTCGCTGGGGCGCTTCTAGGTGCACTTGCATCTAAAGGTGATTCAAAAGATGTTGTTAGAACTATTGGTTCAATGATTCTCGCAGAAGTTGTTATTTATGCCTTTGGAGTTATTTGGCTCGCCAACGTGTGGCACTGGTCTGCCGCAGAGGCAATCAAGTTGGGTCTTGCACCATTCATTATTGGTGACATCATCAAAGCAGGAATTGCAGGACTCGTGATTCCGGCAACGTGGCGACTAGTAGACAAAGCCGACAAATCTAAATCAGAGTAACCCTGAATTTATACAAATAAACGCCAGCTATAAAGCTGGCGTTTTTTTGTTGGTTGCGAATCCAATAAATTCTGCAGTTGGGCCATGAACTGTGTTCTTCTGCCAACCCATTGCTTTACGGTCAAGCGTGGTGTGAGCTTGCGCAATCGAAATTGCGTGTGAAAGGACTTCGTCCTCACCTCTAATAGATTCAACAATCCCCGCAGCGAGCGCTTCAGCTCCTGAATACTTACGAGCAGCAACACCTGCATCTACTGCAGTTGCACGTGGAAGTCGGTTTAGGAGAATTGAATACAACTGATCACCGAGTGGCATTCCGATTGCGGTCTCGTTCATGCACCAAAATCCGCGGTCTTCTCGCATGACACGCTGATCAAATGCGCAAGAAATGAGTGCACCTCCCGCATACGTATGTCCATTGAGCGCAGCAACTGTGTACGCCGGGAAAACAAGAATTCGACCAATAGTGCGCTGTAGTTCTTGCACTGTTGCAGAAAGTTCCGTTGGGTTGTTTCCAAAGCGAGCAAGGTCTAATCCATTACAAAAGAACTTGCCACTGCCAGTAAGAACTACTGCAAGTGGACCTTCCTCTTTTTCGAGATCATCAAAGATTTGATTGATGCGAGCAAGGGAATCGAAGTTAATCCGGTTCTCCCCCTCGTTCCATGTAATGACCGCAACTTCACCGTGTTTAGTAACTGAAATGTCCATTTGCCGAGCATACGACGATGCGCCATGCGATGTAAGTTTGTTTCATGGCAGATGATCGCACTATTCCAGAACCCGATGTTTCTGAGGAAAATCCAATCTCCGAGCACTGGGTATGGCGCGGAAAACATCGTGCTCCTTCACCCAGGGCCTTGGTGGACAGGTTTATGGAGAACTGGGGAGAGCAGCACCCAAATACTGATGTTCATCCCAGCGTGGAATTTACAAAAAAACGACGAGATGCTCTCGCTTCAAAATTCCCATCAAAAACATTACTAATCCCAACTGGGAACCTCAAGGTGCGTGCGAACGATACCGATTACAGATTTCGACCATCCTCTGACTTCTTCTACTTAACAAGCTGTCATGAGCCTGATTGCGTGCTTGTCATAAGTCCCAAAGATGGCGCGACGTTGTACATAAGCCCTCGTAGAGATAAATCAACACATGATTTCTTTTCTGACTCGCGTTATGGGGAGCTCTGGGTTGGCCCTCGCCACGGTGTAGATGAGGCAGCCGTTCATTACGACATTAAAACCGCGCCACTTGATTCACTCGAAAGTGCGCTTGAAGGCTTGAAGCCTTTAGATGTACTGACTGTACGTGGATTCGATGAATCAGTTGACTGCATGTTTAAAGAGAACAAGCATGATGAAGAGCTCCATCAAGTACTTCATGAAATGCGTCTCACCAAAGATTCGTTTGAAATTGAACAACTACAAGTTGCCATTGACTTCACAGTCAAAGGCTTTGAGGACGTTGTACGTGCACTCCCAGAGGCTGAAGGTCGCGGAGAAAGAGTTATCGAAGGTATTTTTAATCTTCGAGCTCGCACTGAAGGTAACGATGTTGGCTACGACACAATTGCCGCCAGCGGATCTAACGCAACAATCCTTCACTGGACAAGGAATGACGGCAAAGTAAACAAAGGTGACATGCTGCTGCTTGACGCTGGAGTCGAATGCTCGAATCTCTATACAGCTGACGTAACTAGAACTATGCCGGTCAACGGAAAATTCTCTCCAGCCCAGCGCAGAATTTATGACGTTGTCTATGCAGCACAAGAAGCAGGAATCGCTGCGGTGAAGCCCGGGGTTAATTTTCGCGCAGCACACGATGCATCAATGCGTGTTCTCGCCGAAGGCTTATTCGATCTTGGAATTTTGAAAGAAGAGCCCGAGCACGCACTGCAAAAGCATCTTCAACTACACGCCAGATGGACACTTCACAGCGTTAGCCACCATCTAGGCCTTGATGTTCATGACTGTGCGCAGGCACGTAATGAGCAGTTCATTGGACCACTCTTCGAAGGTTATGTTCTCACGGTTGAACCAGGTCTGTATTTCCAGAAGAATGACCTGTTAGTTCCAGAGCAATACCGCGGTATTGGTGTTCGTATTGAAGATGACATTCTTGTCACCGCTACTGGCGCGAAGAATCTTTCAGCAGGACTTCCTCGTCAAGCGGACGAAGTGGAATCTTGGATGCAGGAAGTCTGGCGTCGAGGAACGACAAACCTTCAGTTGTAGGAACTACTTAAGAACGCGAATTGGCAAATTACGTGGGCCACGGATTTGTCCAGGAGCCCAAGTAACACCCGCAGCATCTGCAAGTTCAAACTTCGGATAACGCTTAATGAATTCTTCAATAGCAATTCGAAGTTCTAGACGTGCGAGGTTGGAACCAGCACAGCGGTGAATACCGAGGCCGAATGCGACGTGACGGTTTTCTTCGCGGTCAATGATGAACTTGTCAGCATCCTTAAATGCTGCAGGGTCACGGTTGGCTGCTGGGAAACCAAGAAGGATCCAATCATCTTTCTTCATAGGACATCCCATGTAGTCCATGTCTTCTTTTACGAGACGGGCCATGGTTACAGGTGCATAGAAGCGTAGGAACTCTTCAATGGCGACTGGCATTAGTTCTGGCTCATTAACAAGACGTGCAAGGTCGTCTGGATTCTGTGCGAGGTGCCAAATAGTTGCACCAATTGAAGACCATGTGGTGTCAATACCCGCTACAAGAATTAGGACGATTGTTCCACGAACGTGTTCCATTGAAAGCTTTTGGCCTTCCATCTCAACATTCAAAAGGTATGAAGTGAGGTCGTCACGTGGGTTGTCAATGTGGTCTTGAATTTGCTTGGTGAAGTACTCATCAACAGGCTGGAAGCGCTCAATACGCTCTTCTTCATCTTCGAGGTCTACACCACTGATGATGATGTGAATAATCTCGCGGAAGAACTCTTCGTCTTCTGGTGGGAATCCGAGCATCTTCGCAATAACAGCAGGTGGAATGAACTGTGCATACTCATCACCAGCATTAACAATTTCGTGGTCACCCAAGTTGTCAAGCAAACGATTGCAAAGCTCACGGATAGCTGGCTCCAGAGCATTCACTGGTCCAGGTGCGAATGCAGGAAGAATTAAACGACGTGCGATTGCATGGAACGGTGGGTCTGAAGTAATTGGAGGAGCAACACCAATTGGTGCAGGAAGTGCATCCTCGCCTGGTCGACCGTAGTTAACAATCACAGTGCGGCTAGTGAAGTTGTCAGTGTCCTTAGCAATCTTTGACACGCCTTCGTGTGTTGCTGGGAACCAGCCCCCACCGTATCGGTCAGTGTGCGCAACCGGGCAACGACCGCGCAGGTCTTCCCAGATTGGGAACGGATCGTTTACCCATTGTGAGTCCGTGTGGTCCCAGTCAGTTGCAAAATCTTCTACAAGTTTCTTGTCGGTCATTTTATTTCAATACCTTTACTGGGAGATTTCGTGGTCCACGTACTTGTCCTGGTGCACAAGTTACGCCTTCTGGGTTTGCTAATTCAAATTTTGTATAACGATTAATGAACTCTTCAATTGCAATACGGAGTTCAAGTCGAGCAAGGTTTGATCCAGCGCAGCGATGGATCCCAAGTCCGAATGCCACGTGTCGGTTTTCTTCGCGGTCAATTACAAACTTGTCGGCATCTTTAAACACTGCAGGGTCGCGATTTGCCGCTGGGAACCCAAGAAGAATCCAGTCGTCTTTCTTCATTGGACAACCATTGAAATCAAAGTCTTCCTTGACCATTCGACCCATTGTTACTGGAGCATAGAAACGAAGGAATTCTTCAATAGCGGTTGGCATGAGCTCAGGCTCATTAACAAGTCGCGCAAGGTCGTCTGGGTTTTGTGCGAGGTGCCAAATAGAAGCACCAATCGCAGACCACGTGGTATCAATGCCAGCAACAAGGATCAAGATCATTGTTCCGCGTACGTGATCATGTTGAAGTTTTTGTCCGCCTAATTCCACATTGAGCAAATACGTTGTTAGGTCATCACGTGGATTGTCGATGTGATCTTGAATTTGCTTGTCGAAGTAAGCCTCAGTCTGAGTTTGAAGTCGCTCAATCTCAGCTTCATCTTGCATGTCAGCACTACCAATGATGTTGTGAATCACTTCACGGAAGAAGTCTTCATCCTCTGGTGGGAATCCGAGCATCTGCGCAATCACTGCAGGTGGAATGAACTGTGCGTACTCATCTCCAGCATTGACAATTTCGTGGTCACCCAAGTTGTCGAGAAGTCGATTACATAGTTCACGAATTGCTGGCTCAAGAGCATTGATTGGTCCTGGCGCGAACGCTGGAAGAATCAGACGTCGAGCATCAACGTGAAACGGTGGGTCAGAAGTAATTGGAGGAGCAAGTCCAATTGGAGCTGGAAGATCTTCATCTGTTGGACGGTTGTAACTAATAATTACTTGTCGGCTTGAAAAATGATCAGAGTCTTTTGCTACCGCTGAAACACCTTCGTGTGTTGCGGGAAACCAAGCGCCACCGAAACGTTCAGTATGTGCAACTGGGCAACGACCACGTAGGTCTTCCCAAATTGGATACGGGTCATTCACCCATTGTGGGTCGAGGTGATCAAAGTCAGTAGCGAAGTCTTCAACGAGTGGACGGTCAGTCATGATTACTCCTCAATAAAAATTGCGTGCTCAGGGCAGTTAGCCTGCGCAAGCTGTGCAAGTTTTAGTGACGATTCATTAAGCGTGCCATCACCAATCACGATTCCGTTGCCCATGTCGTCAAATCCGAATAGGTCTGGAGCAATAGCAAAACAGCGTCCTTGGCCTTGGCAAAGTTCCGCGTCGATTGTTACTTTCACAAGCCCCCCTTGAGTAGATACTTGAAACTTACCACCCAGTAGAACCCTCGATTCACTGGTGAATCGGGTTAATTGTTTTCAATCTCTTCTCGGCTGATTCCAAGGAAATAAAGCACAGCGTCAAGGTAGGGAACCGACAGGGCCGCATCGGCATGCTCTTGAACAACGGGCTTGGCATTAAAGGCAATTCCAAGACCGGCCACAGAAAGCATGTCGATGTCGTTGGCACCATCTCCAACCGCCACAGTCTGCTCAAGAGGAACGCCGACTTCTCTGGCGAACTGTTCAAGTGCGCGGGCCTTGCCGGCGCGGTCAACAATCTCACCAACAACGTTGCCCGTCAGCTTTCCATTCTTTACTTCAAGATGGTTGGCCTTTAAGTATTCAACCTTCAAATCTTTAAGGAGTGGAGCGAGAATTTCTTCAAAGCCCCCAGATACAACTGCTGGTACATAGCCCAGTCTCTGCAGTGTTCTAAGAAGTGTTTTTGCACCAGGGGTCAAACGAATTTTTGATCTCACAGTTTCTAGAACTGATTCGTCCAAGCCCTTCAGTAGGGACACTCGGCGACGAAGAGACTCAGAGAAGTCAATTTCTCCGGCCATGGCAGCAGTGGTAATTTTCGAAACTTCTTCAGCACAGCCACATTCGTCTGCGAGCAAGTCAATGACTTCATCTTGCAGCAGTGTTGAATCAGCGTCCATGACAACGAGGTGTTTCGCACGTCGGTGGAGCCCGGCCTTTTGAACTGCGAGGTCCAAGCCAATGTTCTTTGCAACGGAAGTTACATTTTCTCTAAGCACGCTGTGGTCAAGCCCACGAACAACTAGTTCATAACAATCAACTGGGTAGCTCGCAAGATGAACAATTCGTTCACACGTTGCCCCACTTGAAGCGATTGCGTTGAATATCCCTGCAAGTTGATCAGCGCTAATTGATGGTGCTAACAAAGTAACTAGAAGACGTCCGCCTGCATTTACTTCACACGTGTCGACAAGAAGCACAGTTGCGGAAATCCCTTCAGCAACGATGTCGTGCTTACTGATTGCTGTCTCGATGTCAGTTTCACTAATTGATCCATCAACTGTTACTTCACAGCAGAGCACCAATGCACCTTTAATCGTTATTTGTGCAACGTCAGATATCGCAGCGCCACGTTCACTCAATGTCGCCATTGCCTGAAAGAGCTGTGCTCCCACCCCAACGCGGTCAGGTCCACTTACGGTGACGAGATACGTTGCGGTAGCCATGTAAATAGCCTAGGGCTCAAGGTGCTCTTCATTGGAACGGATTTGTTTCACAAATGCAACATTTTCGTTCGTACGTACATCAAAATTCCAAAGAGCCGGTAGCGCAAACGCAACTGCACCAACTGCCCCGGCGCAGCCAAGCCCTCCAAATGTGAGTGAGAAACGCAGTGAAGTCCATGCGGCCATTGCTCCAGCTCTAAATGAACCTGTCATTGGGCCAATGGCGTAGGAGAGGAGCTCTACCCCGCCCATCCGTCCTCTCATCTCAGGTGGGATTGACTGATTCCAGTGAGTCTGGCGAAATACGGCGCTCATTGCATCTGCACCACCTGCAAAGGCCAGCGCCACAAATGCCACCCAGAGTTGTGAGCTAAATCCAAAGACCGCGATTCCTAAGCCCCAAAGAATGGCGCTTGCAACAAGTGCCCGACCATAGAAATGAATCTTCTTCGTCCATGCAGAGAGCAGAGTTGCGACAAGCGCACCAAAAGGAAGCGCCGCGTAAAGAAGCGAAAGAGCAAAATGATTATCAAATTTTGCTGCGACGAATGGCAACATCACAACCGGGTAAGCAAACGCCATTGCTACAAGATCAATACAGTACGTACCAAGAATGTCTGGTCGACTTCTTGTGTACTGAATTCCTTCTTGAAATAACTTGGTGTCACTCTTATCTGGAATAGCCAGTTTTGGAAGTGAATGAAGAGAAATAAATACAGGCAGCGAGATTAAATACATAGCAGCGTTTAATCCAAACGCCCATGATGGACCAACGGATACAACCAGAAGACCACCTAGCGCTGGGCCAACGATTGATGTGGCCGTCATTTTTATGCTTCCAAGTACCGCTGCAGAATTTTGGTGCTCATGTCGCACTAATGACTGGTTTAGAGCGGACCAACTTGGACTTTGCAGTGAAGCAGAAGAAACAATAAATGCGTCAAGAAAATAAATTACCCATGCTTGTGGGTGACTGCTTAGAGCATTAAACATGAGGCCAAGTGCGGCAAGCATAAATGTTGCTTCAGTCACAATGATGATCTTTTTTCGATCAAACCGGTCTGCCATTACCCCGCCATAAAGACCAGCGACAATTAGAGGTAAAAGTTCAATGATCCCAAGGGCACCAACAGCAAACGCAGAATGAGTGATTTCTTTGAGCTGGAATGCAGTTGCTACAAATGTTGCCTGGCCACCAAGGGCCCCGAAGAATCCTCCGAAATACAAGCGACGGTACATCTTTGATTCACGCAGTGGCGCAATATCAACTAGTAAATTCACGCAGGAGCTCCGGCCTGCCATCCATTTGATTCGCTGTAGTGACGAAGAATCTTTGCAGGGACTCCACCAAGTACAACGTGGTCCGGGAACTCCCCGCGCACAACTGCTCCCGCAGCGACAACTGTATTTCTGCCAAGTGTCGTGCCCGGCAAGATGACTGCATTCGTGCCAATCCAGCTGCCTGAACCAATCTTCACTGCACCCTCAACCGGTGTTTGCCAACCAACAGCAGCGTTCGGATCTTCATAACTGTGATTCTGATCAGTTATATAAACGTACGGTCCTGTTTGGATTTCATCACCAAGTTCAATAGACCAGTGACCAATGATGTGAGATCCTCGACCAATAATGCATTTCTTGCCGATTTTCACTGTTGGAGATAGGAGCATTTCTTGCTCACCGCTTATCCCAGCAGTCAGACAGACATTTGGTCCAATAAGAGTTCCGTCACCAATTGATAGGTACCGCTCGTTATAAATGACACCTTGCGGAGCCATAAGAGCTGCATCGCGTCCGAAGTATTGAAATTTCTTTGAATAGGGATCGCTTGTCCCAACGGTAGCGACTTCATTCAAATAGCGACGCGTGGATCGAATCCTTGCACCTAGGGACTGACGAAATCTAATACGCAAACTCACTTTGGTAACGCTAGTAGGGGCGAGGAGACTCCACCTCAACAGTTGTGTATCGTCAGTGCATGACTTTAAATGTTGCCATTATTGGTTCAGGATTCGGTGGTCTCGCAGCATCGGTAAAGCTCCGCAATGCTGGAATCGATAATTTCGTAATGTTTGAACGAGCCAGTGAGCTCGGTGGAACATGGCGTGACAATACGTATCCAGGATGTCGCTGCGATGTGGCGAGCAATCTTTATTCACTCTCGTTTGCTCGTAATCCAAAGTGGTCAAACTCATTTAGTTACCAACCGGAAATTCAGCAATATCTTCTTGATGTCGCAAAGAAGTTCAAACTTCGTGACCTCATTAAGTTCAATCATGAGGTTTTAGATATCACCTATAGCCAATCAAAGAAGCTTTGGGACATAAAAACAAATCAAGGTGACTTCGAAGCCAAGAATATTGTTCTCGCTGCTGGTGGACTTGCTGAAGCAAGACTCCCAAATATTGAAGGCATTGAATCATTCGCTGGCAAAACAATGCACACTGCTCGTTGGGATAGTTCTGTTGATCTAAAGGGCAAGCGCATCGCAGTAATTGGCACTGGTGCTAGCGCTGTTCAGATGATCCCTGAGATTGTTCCCATTGCAGCTCACGTAGACGTATTCCAGCGAACTGCTTCTTGGATCCTGCCTCACATGCAAGGACACCCTGTAAAGAAGTGGACAACACGTGTTTACCGTTTTGTTCCAGGTGCACAGTGGTTGGTCAGATGGGCTGGATACTGGCGTAGAGAACTACTCGGTCTCGCATTTGTGAAAGATATCGACAAACTTCAAAAGGGAATGGACGGCGCCAAGCTATTTCGCGACCTAATGATCACCGATCCTGTTCTTAATGCCAAGCTAACTCCTGACTACACAATGGGCTGCAAACGAATTCTGATTACAAACTTCTTCTACCCCGCAATAGTCCAACCACACGTTGACTTAATTACTGAGGGAATTGAGCGGATTGAATCAAATGGCGTTCGCACTAAAGATGGTGTGCTTCATGAAGCGGATGTACTCATCTGTGCAACTGGTTTTTATGTAACTGATAGTCCCGTTGGCAAGCTCGTTCATGGAATAGACAACGCAATTCTTGCTGATTCGTACTTAGGAGATATGCCCAACTACCTTGGAAGCTCATTCTCGAAGTTCCCTAACCTGTTCATGCTTGGCGGACCGAATACTTCACTTGGCCATAACTCAATTGTGTTTATGCACGAAAGCCAACTCAATTACATTGTTCCGGCGATTAAGTACTCACTGAAGAAGAAAGCTGTTGTTAGCCCTAAAGAAGTAAAAGCAGTCGAATGGACGCAAATGATCCGCGCCAAAACACCAAGCACGGTTTGGGGAACTGGTTGCAAGAGTTGGTACTTGAATGCCAGTGGAGAAAACACCACCGTGTGGCCAGACCAAACATTTAGGTTCCGTAAATTGACTCGTGGCTTCAAACCACAGGACCATGACATCACCGTATAAATAAAAAAGTCCCGTCGCTTCCCAGCGGCGGGCACTCTTTTAAAAAACTTTGAACTAGTCCAAAGTAATTGGTGAGTCGATGTCGACTTCGACGGCACCAACAACGTCTGGCAGAAGCGCATCTGCCATACGCTCACGAACACGACCATCAATTTCAGCCATGATCGCTGGGTTGTCACGCAAGAAGTTTTTAACATTCTCGCGTCCTTGTCCCATTTGTTCACCTTCGTAGGTAAACCAAGCTCCAGCCTTCTTTACAAAGCCAAGTTCTACTGCAACATCGAGAACTGATCCCTCTCGGCTAATTCCTTGTCCGTACATGATGTCGAATTCCGCTTGCTTGAACGGTGCTGCACACTTGTTCTTGACAACCTTCACTCGAGTTCTGTTACC
>CAINVQ010000073.1 GCA_903854175.1 uncultured Actinomycetes bacterium
CACGGAAACCGTGTGTTTTTGCCCTTTTTCGTGCATTTGGCTGATAAGTACGCTTCATAAAATCCTCTTCTAAAACTATATTGATGCGCTTCGCGGTACCCCCTGGGGGTCGCTGGCGCGCTACTGGGATAAATCTTACCCGAACAGCCGACCCCCCTCGGCAGAGATTTGAAATTACGTGTATGGTGACTCTCCCCACCAGCATGGTGTCAAAAAGTGCTTGTGGATAATGTCAGTTGTGGTCTGTGGAGGAAAAAATGCAAAGTGGTGAGGAGATCTGGTCAGCACTTCGTGACTCCTTACGTAGCAGTGCATCTGACGCTGTTTGGTCCGCTGGGCTCAACACGCTTCGCCTTGTGGATTATGCAAATGACGAGTTGATTATTGGTGCGCCCAACCAAATCCAACTTCAAAGAGTTCAACAGCGCTACCTCCCGTTCATAACCGAGCAAGCTCGTGAATTAGCGGGTCCTGACATTCAAGTTTTACTGACTTTGAGTGATGTTGACAGTAGTGATGTTGTTGAGGTCGACACGCAACCAATCAGCCCAGCGGTGACTACTCCGGTTGTAACAAGTGTCGACCGACCTGCACGACTCGACCCTCGTATGACATTCGATTCTTTCGTTCCTGGATCTTCTAACCGCCTCGCATTCGCTGCGGCGCAGTCAGTTGCAGAAACACCAGGGCGCGCATACAACCCGCTCATGATTTATGGAAACTCCGGGCTTGGAAAAACCCACTTATTGCACGCAATTGGTAACTATGTCCAGGAAAACTACCCAGGACGAAAAGTGCTCTATGTATCAACAGAGACTTTCCTTAATGACTTCATTCGTGCCATTCAAACTCGAACACAACTTGCACTTCACGAGCGCTACCGAGAAATCGACGTTTTGTTGATTGATGACATCCAGTTCATGGAAACACGCGGAGAAACATTCCACGAGGAGATTTTTCACACCTACAACGCACTCCATGGCGAGGGTAAGCAGATTGTTCTTACATCAGACCGTTCTCCAAAAGATCTTGCTGGACTACAGGAGCGTTTCCGGAGTCGTTTGCTTCAAGGTCTCGTAACTGAAATCGACCAACCTGACCTTGAAACACGAATTGCAATTCTTCGTTCTAAGTCTGAGCGAGAGGGTATTGAACTTCCTACCGATGTAGCTGAATGGATTGCTAACCGAGTTCGCGACAACATTCGTGAGCTCGAGGGATCAATCACTATGTTGCGTGCTTTTGCCAACCTTCGCCAAGAGCCGATTTCTCTCGAGTTAGCTAAGGCTCACTTGACCAACCTTGGCCAAGAGCAGGTCGTTTTGAAGCCCGAGACAATTCTTTCTGTTGTTGCTGATTTTTATGGCCTGTCGGTCGAGGACGTCCGTGGTTCTAAGAGACTTCGCCCATTGGTCCACGCGCGCCATATTGCTATGTATTTAGTTAGAGATCTGCTTAACAACTACTCATATCCAATGATTGCCAGAATTTTTGATGGAAGAAACCATACGACTGTTATTAGTGGTGTGGAGAAGGTAAAAGAACAACTCGCAGTTAACGGAGAAATTCTTGCGGAAGTAAACCAACTAAAGCGTCGTTTACAAGGGGAGGGCCGCGATTAGTTTGTGGACAACTTGGGTTTGTTCTTGTTGTTTACTCGTTGTTTTGTAGTACGTAGTCCACATAACTTTAGGGTTGAGTTTTGAGGGTTGAGAGTTTTAGTAACAAGGGTGTGTGGTTTTGTGTGTGTTTTATTTTGTTTCTAATCAGGGTTTTTAGAAACTTACACACATATCCACAGACCTACTACTACTAAGACTTCTCAATATATAAATCCACACCGTATTCTCAGTAGTAACGAAAGGTAGTCCAATGAAGTTCAAATCAGAGCGCGACATTCTTGTTGAGGCATTAGCTGCTGCAAGCAGGGTTGTCGCAACACGTCTTATTGGAGCCTCGTCAGGCATCCTCTTGAACCTAAACGGCAATCAATTAACAGTCACTGGAACAGACCTTGATATAACCGTTCGAACAACCGTTGATGTAATTGGTGTCGAAGACGGCTCAATCGTCGTTCCTGCAAGACTCATTGTTGACGCAGTCCGGTCACTTGAAGCAGGTGCTGTAACAATCAACAGCAATGAAGAAAATGTTGAAGTGTCACTTGGGCGAGCAAAATTCTCACTACGTACATTTGCCGTCATGGATTATCCAAAACTTCCACCAAATAGTGGTGCGGTAACAAACGTCGCTGCGTTAGACCTAATCCAAGGACTTAACCAAGTTGTACGAGCTGCGGCAAACGATGATGCACGACCACTCTTAACAGGGGTTCTGTTTACAACAGAAAACGACGCACTTCGTCTTATTGCAACCGACTCGTACAGACTGGCCGTGCGCGATGTTCCAGGGGTTAAGGGATTTGGTGGACACCACGACCTATTGGTACCAGCACGAGCCCTACAAGAACTACAACGTGCTGCTGTATCCCTCGCCGCCGAAGCTGAAATTGGAGTCACCCTAAATGATTCTGAGATCTGCTTCATTGTTGGACAAACAAACATCTCATCAAGATTGATTGACGGAAACTACCCGTCAGTTCTTCAACTAATCCCAGCGAGCTATCCAAACCAACTCCGTATTGCCAAAGACACACTCCTCACATCTCTAAAACGAGCAAAACTGCTCGCAAAAGACTCAACATCATCTGTTCGTCTAACAACAAAAGACAAAGGTCTTGAAATAAGAACACAAAGCCATGACACCGGAGACATCGAAGACAATGTTGACGCTGACTACACAGGTGAAGAAATAACTATCGCGTTTAACCCAAGCTTTCTCATCGATGGTATTGAAGCTGTTCCGGGTGATGAAATTATTCTTGAGATGTCTGACTCGGTTCGCCCAGCAATGGTTCATGGTGTTGAAGACACACGTTTTCGTTACCTACTCATGCCAGTGCGCGTTCAGTAAGTAAGAGAACACAGTGGGGCTCCACGAACTAGAGCTTCGGAACTTTCGTACATTTAAAAATTTACGTATAGAACCAGACCATGACGCTGTAACAGTTTTCCTATCTCCGAACGGAACTGGAAAAACATCCGTCCTTGAAGCCGTCTACGCACTCGCAACCGCTCAATCATTTCGCACCTCATCTGCGAACGACATGATTCGAACAAATGAAAACCAAAGCGAAGTTCATGGAGTCTTGTTTCAAAAAGATCGAAGAGTTCAGGTTGATCTAACAATCACTAAGGGTGCACGAA
>CAINVQ010000074.1 GCA_903854175.1 uncultured Actinomycetes bacterium
GCAGACGCGTTTGTATGCCTCCCTGGCGGCTTTGGAACGCTCGATGAACTCTATGAAGTATTGACACTCATCCACACCGGAAAGTCGTCTCCAGCGCCTGTAGTGCTGATTGATACTCCAGGTGGAACATTCTGGTCTAAGTGGCTCGACTTCCTTGAAACAGAGATCATTGGCGGTGCCTACATTGGACTGCCAGATTCCGCGTTAATAAAGCTCTGCACCACTGCAGAGAGCGCTGCTGAAGAGATTTTTACGTTCTACTCAAATTATGTAGATTGCAGTTTTGACTCCGGACAGGTTGTCATCAATCTGGTTAATGAACCAACACAAGCACAAGTACAGAGTCTCTTAAACGTAACTCCGCAGCTTTCAAAATCACCAGAATTTACTAAGTCGGGAAACTCAATAATCGCGAGTTTTGAAGGACGCAACTATGTTGGTCTTCGACTTGTAATCAATGAAATAAATTCCTGGAATTAGTCGTCGCTTGCACCTCGAAGTAATGATTCAGCTTTTTGTAAGCTTCTTCGTACTTTCGAAAGACGTCGTTCCAGTTCCTTAGCGTTTTCAGGTTCGTCAGAATATACTTGTGCGCGTAGAGCATCGTAAATGGCGTCAGAAACTCGACTCTCAATGCCAGACACTTCATCAGCTAATTCATCAAATGATTGCATTAGCCAATCGTAATGACGTCTAGCTCATTGTCTCCGTATTGGCCGCGTAGAACCTTTTTATCGAACTTACCAACGCTCGTCTTTGGAACACTTTCAATAAATGTCCAGCGCTCAGGTAACCACCACTTTGCGACTCGCTCACTTAGGAAGGCGTGAAGCTCTTCTGCGGTAGCGGTCATTCCAGGTCGAAGTACAACGCAGCTCATTGGACGCTCCTGCCACTTCTCGTCTGGAACAGCAATCACTGCTGCTTCAAATACTGCTGGGTGTCCCATGAGAGTTCCTTCGAGTTCAACAGAACTGATCCACTCACCACCTGATTTGATTACGTCCTTGGTGCGGTCACTAATGACCAGGTAGCCATATGCATCGATTGTTCCAATGTCCCCAGTTCGCAACCATCCATCACGGAACTTCTCTGGGTCATCAACACCGAAGTACGAACCAGTAATCCAAGGACCACTGATTTCGAATTCACCAACAGTTTTTCCATCGTTTGGAAGCACGGTTCCATCTTCGGCGGTGACTCTCATCTTCACACCAGCAACAATTCGCCCAGCCTTGACACGCCAGTCAATCTCCTGCTCCTTGGATGTTCCAAATGGAGGAATTGAAACGGCTGCGAGAGGACTTGTTTCGGTCATTCCCCAGCCCTGAATGATGTCAATGCCGTATTTATCTCGGTACGTTTCAATGAGCACACGAGGTACTGCAGATCCACCAGCGAGCAAGTAACGAAGACTCGAGAGATCAACATCAGGATTGTCATTAGCAACGCGAAGGACATCGTTCCAAATAGTTGGAACACCAAGTGAAACTGTTGGCTTTAAGTCCTTGATCATCTTTACGATTGGCTCACCTTGCAAAAGCATCTGAGGCATGATGAGTTCAACACCGGCCATAAAGGCTGTGTACGCACATCCCCACGCATTGACGTGGAACATTGGAACAATCAACAAGCAGCGATCACGCTCACTGAGTCCAATTGAGTTTGCTGATGTTGACGCCATCGAGTGCAGCCACGTTGAGCGGTGCGAGTAGACAACGCCCTTAGGGTTGCCAGTCGTTCCAGAGGTGTAACACATGATTGCAGCTTCGTTCTCGTCAAGGTCTGGCCATTCAAATCCGGGCTTCTCTGCACCAATGAGAGTTTCGTAGTCAAGTGTGTCTCCAAGAACACCGGTTCCTTCAGGGCCATTGACAATGATGTGCTTAACGTTAGGAATTTGGTCACGTACTTTTGCAAGTAGCGGCGCGAGCGTGTTGTCAACAATGATGACTTGGTCATCTGCGTGATTGATGATGTAGCTAAGTTGTTCAGGAAAAAGTCGAATGTTAAGTGTGTGGAGCACTGCTCCCATGCATGGAATCGCAATGTATGCCTCCATGTGTGCCTGGTTATTCCACATGAATGACGCAACTCGGTCACCCTTTTTCACGCCAAGCTTGGTTAGGGCTGCAGCTAACTGCTCAGCTCGCTTAGCGATTTGAAAGAACGTTGCTTCACTGACTCCATCTGGTGAGACTGTGAAAACTTTTTTGTCGGCGTAGATGAACTCTCCGTGCTTAATCAGGTCTCTGATTAGCAACTGCGTGTTTTGCATCGTACTTTTCATAATTCCCCCACTGTTTACTGATGTCGATGAAACAAACCCTATAGACGTAGAAAAACTACCAAGAAACGCTGTATGGCTCCACCGGTGCAGGGAGTGAACTCGCAACTCCCTGCAGATGACTATCGATTCCAGCTGCTGCGGCTCTACCTTCGGCAATAGCCCACACAATTAGGCTCTGGCCGCGTACTGCGTCACCACAGGCAAACACTGGGTTCTTAGATTCCATGCCCGTTAAAGCCCAATTAGAGCCCACAGAAAGGGTCGCACGAGGGGTTACGAACTGGTCCTGATTTAGCCCAAGATTGTCTAATTCTGGACCAACAAACCCAGCAGCAATAAATACAAAATCTGCGGGCTTGGTAACTATTTCTCCAGTTGCATTGTCCTTAAGAACAATTTCCTTGAGTGATCCGTCACCCTTGAACTCCAGCGTTTCAGTAGAGAAGATTCTCTCGCCGCCTTCTTCGTGTGCAGATGTTGTTTTAAAGAGTCGAGCCATAGTTGGCCAGGGTTGATCTGCTGGACGTTCTTCTGAAGGTCGTTCCATGATCTCAATTTGAATGACGCTCGCAGCACCCTGACGATGTGCTGTACCCAAGCAGTCTGCTCCGGTGTCTCCACCACCAAGAATGATTACGTTCTTGCCGTTCACGTCGATTTCCGATTTGATTGATGCGTTAACTGCTCGGTTCGATGCTTCAAGGTAGATCATTGCTGGATAGACACCAGATAATTCAGCACCCGGTACTGGAATCATTCTTGGTCGAGTTGAACCAACGGCTAGTAGAACTGCGTCGTACTCTTCACGAAGCGACTCGAGAGTCACTCCATCTTCGCCAACACTGATTCCAGTCTTAAATACAACGCCAGAGTCTTTCATCACTTCGAGTCGACGATCTAGCACTGACTTTTCCATTTTGAATTCTGGAATTCCGTAACGAAGCAGTCCGCCAATAAGGTCACTTCGCTCCAGAACTGTTACATCGTGGCCAACACTTCGAAGCTGTGCGGCAGCTGCGAGTCCTGCGGGGCCAGAACCAACCACACAAACGTGCTTACCGGTTCTAGTTGCAGTTCTACGGTCAACAGGGAATCCATTTGCGAAAGCGTGTTCAACAACTTCGTATTCAATACGTTCAATGGTTACTGGATCAGATCCAATACCAAGAACACAGGCCGACTCGCATGGCGCTGGACAAAGTCGACCAGTAAATTCTGGAAAGTTGTTAGTACTAAATAATTGATCTGCGGCTTCGCCCCAGTTTTGTTTGTACGCGGCGTCATTGAATACCGGGATTCTGTTGCCGAGTGGACAGCCCTGCATACAAAATGCAATGCCACAGTCCATGCAACGAGCACCTTGTTCAGAGACGCTCTTCTCGTCTTGAGGCTCGTAGACCTCTTTCCAGTCACGAAGGCGCACGGCTACTGGACGGTACTTTGGTCCGACACGATCAAATTCAAGAAAGCCTGTGACCTTACCCATTGCGGAGCTCATCTCTCACTCGTTGGTATTCAGATGTTTCGATTCGTACGAAGTCCATACGTGAACTTCGCCAGTCACTAAGAATTGATTCGGCCTTCTTTGAACCAGTTTCGTTCAGGAATCGTGTGATGATGTCGTTGAGTTTGGCGTCATCTTCAAACTCAAGAGGGTCAATTTCGTAGACACCGGCGCTCAGGTGGTCGTGGATCTTCTTATTTGGGTCGTAGAGGTAAATCGTTCCACCAGACATTCCAGCCGCAAGGTTTCGACCAATGTCACCGAGGATTACAACTACTCCGCCAGTCATGTATTCACCAGCGTGGTCGCCTGTTCCTTCAACAACAATCGTTGCTCCAGAGTTCCTAACGGCACAGCGTTCACCCACGACTCCGTTGATGAAGATTTCACCCGCGGTAGCTCCATAACCAATGACGTTTCCAGCAATGATGTTCTGATCTGTTTCGAATGTTGATTCTGCTGGAGCCTTGATAATGATTCTTCCTCCAGAAAGACCCTTACCGGAGTAGTCGTTAGCGTCTCCAGTAAGTCGAAGAGTTACGCCCTGAGGAATGAATGCTCCAAGTGACTGTCCAGATGAACCTTCAAGGTTGATTTGAATGTGGTCGTGTGGGAGTTTTGTCGCTCCAAGTGCACGTGTAATTGCGCTTCCGGTCAATGTACCAACGGCGCGGTTCACATTATTGATCTTTGAAGAAATTGTTGTTGCAACACCTGTTGTGGCTGCACGCGTTGCTTCGTCAATAAATGTCCAGTCAAGAGCATCGTGCATCTCGTGGTCTTGCTTTGTGGTTTGACGACGCTGGTCGTGGTCTACGGGGCGAAGCAGTGCACTTAGGTCGAAGTCGCTAAATGAGTTGGTGTTCTTCTCAATAGAGATACGGTCGGTGTCACCAATAATGTCGTCAAGTGTCTTTGCCCCAAGTAGTGAGATGTACTCGCGTACTTCTTCAGCAATGAACTCAAAGAAGTTCTCTACGAATTCTGGCTGACCAGTGAATCTCTCTCGGAGTTTCGGGTTCTGTGTTGCAATACCAACTGGGCATGTGTCAAGGTGACACACGCGCATCATGATGCATCCAGAAACAACGAGCGGAGCAGTAGCAAATCCGTATTCTTCTGCTCCAAGTAGTGCAGCGATTACTACGTCTCGCCCAGTCTTGAGCTGACCGTCAACTTGTACAACTACTCGGTTACGTAGACCGTTCATTGCGAGTGTCTGGTGAGCCTCAGCAAGTCCAATCTCCCAAGGTGTTCCAGCGTGCTTCAGCGATGTCAGTGGAGCGGCTCCAGTTCCACCATCGTGACCAGAAATAAGAATTACGTCTGCGTGCGCCTTGGCAACTCCGGCAGCAATAGTTCCAACACCTTGCTCACTTACGAGCTTTACGTGGATACGTGCTTGGTCGTTCGCGTTCTTAAGGTCGAAAATTAACTGCTTAAGGTCTTCAATTGAATAGATGTCGTGGTGCGGAGGTGGTGAAATTAGTCCAACGCCAGGTGTTGAGTGACGCGTCTTAGCAATCCATGGATAGACCTTTGAACCTGGAAGCTGTCCACCTTCACCAGGCTTGGCTCCTTGAGCCATCTTGATTTGAATGTCATCAGCGTTTACGAGGTAACGACTTGTTACACCGAATCTTCCAGAGGCAACCTGTTTGATTGATGAACGACGGTTGAAACGTGGATCTGAGGTATCAAAGCGCTCTTCGTCTTCGCCACCTTCACCAGTGTTTGACTTTCCACCTATTCGGTTCATTGCAATTGCAAGCGTCTCGTGAGCTTCAGGCGAAATTGATCCATAGGACATGGCTCCAGTAGAGAACCTCTTGATAATTGAAGATGCGCTTTCAACCTCATCAAGTGGTGTTGGAGTTGCTGCTGGCTTCAGATTAAAGAGCCCACGAAGCGTAACTTTGGCATCGTTCTGATCATCAACAAGCTTGGTGTACTGCTTAAAGATGTCATAGCGCTTTTCACGAGTTGCGTGTTGCAACTTCTGAACTGTTTGTGGATTGAAGAGGTGAATCTCACCATCACGACGCCACTGGTACTCACCCTTGTTACGAATTTCAATTCGCTCGCCCTCAGCCGGTGCGTAAGCATCTGAATGCCATGTGAGAACGTCACCAGCAACTCGCTCGAGAGTTACTCCGCCCATACGTGATTTCATGCCTGGGAAGTATCTCGAAAGAATGTCGTCAGATACTCCAACAGCTTCAAAGAGTTGAGACCCGACATAACTCGCGACAGTTGACACGCCCATCTTGGACATGGTCTTCACAATTCCCTTGTTGAGACCCGTGCCGTACTGATAACGAGCGTCACCAGATGAAGCTGCGGTGAGCTCGCCCTTTTCAATGAGGTCGTCAATTGACTCAAAGCCGAGGTATGGGCAAACTGCTGATGCGCCGTAACCAAGTAGCAGTGCAACGTGATGAACTTCTCGAACATCGCCCGCTTCAATGATCAGTGCAGCGTTTGTTCGAAGATGTTCGTCAACGAGTCGGTGATGAACAGCTGATGTGATTAGCAAGCTAGGAATAGCTGCATTCTCTTTGTCAACGTTGCGGTCTGAAAGAAGAATGATGTTTGCACCATTACGTACTTCCTTGACAACTTGATCGGTAACTCGGTCAATTGCTTTTGCGAGTCGCTCCCCTGGTGTTCCATCTCCATGTGCATCGAAAAGGCCTTCGACAACGACTGTCTTAAAGCCCTTTGCCTTATCTGACTCTTCGATGTAGCGAATTTTTGCGAATTCATCAATGCTGAGTACTGGTGACGGCAGAACAATTTGGTGCGCGTGACGATCTGTTTCAGTTAAGAGGTTGTCTTCGCCACCAATGGTTACTCGAGTTGAGGTAACAAGCTCTTCTCTGATTGCGTCAAGAGGTGGGTTTGTTACTTGAGCAAATAGCTGTGTGAAGTAATCAAATATTGAACGAGGCTGCGTTGAAAGAGCTGGAAGTGATGCGTCAGATCCCATTGACCCAATTGGCTCTTCGCCAACTTGAGCCATGTGACGGATGATTAGTCGTAAGTCTTCTTCGCTGTAGCCAAAGTTCTTTTGATGACGAATTACTGATGCATGGCTTGGGGCCAGCCATGGACGAGCGTCAATTTCATCAAGAGAAATCTGTTGCTCGTTAAGCCACTTGCCATATGGAGCTTTTGCAGCAAGTGTGCTCTTGAGTTCGTCATCGTCAATAATGCGACCTTGTTCAATGTCAACAAGGAATACACGTCCAGGTTGCAGACGTCCCTTTCGTTCAATGTTTGCAGGATCGATTTCAACTACACCAACTTCACTGGCGAAGATCACTCGCTTGTCTTTTGTCACCCAGTAACGCGCTGGACGTAGTCCATTGCGGTCAAGAACTGCGCCGACAATTTTTCCATCGGTAAAAGTTACCGAGGCTGGTCCGTCCCATGGCTCCATAAGTCCTGCGTGATAGCGATAGAAATCACGACGCTCAGGGCTCATGAATGTTGATTTTTCCCAAGCTTCAGGAATCATCATCAGAACTGCGTGCGGAAGAGATCGGCCTGTTTGAACAAGTAGTTCTACAACTTCGTCAAAGCTCGCAGAGTCAGACATGTTGTCTGTGATGATTGGATAGAGATCAGAAATTGGCACCGGGAGAAGATCACTTTTTAGAGTGGTCTCTCGTGCGGTCATCCAGTTTCTGTTTCCACGAACGGTGTTGATTTCGCCGTTGTGAGAGATGTAACGAAATGGCTGGGCTAGTTCCCAGCGAGGAAGAACGTTTGTCGAGAAGCGACTGTGTACTACTGCAATTGAGGTGATCAGTCTTTCGTCACGTAGGTCGTCAAAGTACTGACGTAACTGCGGTGAACTCAGCATTCCCTTGTAAATCAGAACATTCGGTGAGCATGATGATGCGTAAATAGGGAGTTCATGCTCAAGCATTTTTCGAGCAGCAAAAAGTGAGCGCTCGAGGCTTTCTGCACCGTTGCTAACAATGAGCTGTTGAACAAACTCTGGCTCAGATGCGGCTGATGTTGGTCCAAGAATTGATGAGTCAACTGGAACAACGCGCCATCCAATTGACTTGAGTGAAACTTTTGCGAGCGCACTGTTGATTGTTGACTGCACGTCCTTTGTTTCCAAGTTTTTTGGAATCATCCAAAACGCGACTCCGTAGCTACCTTGTTCAGGGACATTTTCAAATACATCTCGAATAAAAGAGTCAGGCATCTGAATGAGGAGTCCTGCTCCATCACCTGAACCCGTATCAGCACCTGTGGCGCCACGGTGTTCCATGTTTTCAAGAATGGTGAGAGCATCAAAGACGTTTTTGTGGTTTGGAGTTGCTGTTAAGTCAGCAACCATTCCAACGCCACAGGCGTCGTGCTCGAATTGGGGGTCGTAGAGAGTTTTTGTCATATTCGTTGTCTGTTGGGACAACGCTGACCCGTAAGTAAGTATAACGAATACTTAAAACCCTCTGCACGCCTACTCTGGTGGGGTGAGTAAGAAAGTGATCATCGTTGGTGGCGGAATTATTGGCCTTCTCAGTGCGTATCGTCTCGCAAAAAGTGGATTTTCTGTTGAAATTTTCGACCCCGCTATTGGTCGTGGGGCAACATTCGCCGCCGCAGGGATGCTCGCTCCGGGCGGAGAAATTACGAGTGGTGAAGAGTCACAGTTCCAGATTCAGCTGAGCTCTCCTTCTGAATGGGCAAGCGTTTCGCGCGAAATTGTCACTGATGGATCCGGTCTTATTGATGTTCACAATGTTGGAACTCTGTACGTTGGCTGGGACAATAGTGACCGACGACTTATTCAACAGCATTTCGATCTTGCAACAGAGTTCAATGCTGATGTTGTAGACGTTGATCGTGAGAACCACCACAGCATGTTTGAACATATATCACCTCGTATTTCAGATGGAATTCTCCTTGGTGGTGACGCTTGGGTTGATCCAGATCAAGTAGTTGATGTACTTAAAGATGCGCTCGCAAAACTTGACGTGATAGTCCATAATGAACTCGTCGAGGAAATTCTCAGCCCGTCAACGGGCGTACAGCTACGAACGACTGCGGGTTCGTTCAGCGCTGACGTTGGTTTAATTGCAACTGGTTCTTCTGTCCTTCCCAAGGGAACGCTCACGAGCGGCGAGAATGTTGTTCGCCCCGTCAGAGGGATGACTGTTCACTTTCAAGGTTTTGATCGAAGCGATCAGCCAATGGTTCGTGGGTTCATTAGAGGGCGAAGAATCTATTTGGTAAGTCGACCAGGCGGTTACAACGTTGTTGGGGCTTCATCTGATGAAACCGGTGTAGCAATAGTTGAAGCGGGTGAACTCCAGCGACTACTTCGTGACGCGCTCGAACTGTTTCCAGCATTAGAAACTGCTGAAATTGTTGAAACTCGAATTGGACTTCGACCCGCTGCGCCAAATCACGAACCATTCTTTGAAGAGCTTGGTAATCCGAATTGGGCCTGGAGTTCTGGCCATTATCGACATGGAATTACCCTTGCACCTAGAACTTCTAATCAAGTACTGCAGTTCGCTCAGGCGGTCACTCAATGAATTTGAACGGTGAGTCCTTACAGTTTCAAGGCACAGTTGAACAACTGCTTGTGAACCGCTCAATTGCGCCTCGCGGTATTGCGGTCGCGATAAACGGGGAAATTGTTAGCAAATCAGCATGGGCAACAACGACAGTTCAAGACAGTGATGTAATTGAGATAGTGAGTGCCGCTGCAGGCGGCTAGAAAGTTCTACCTATGACAATCAATAATGATCTCGTAACAGCAATTGAAGAACGTATTGCTGAGGCAATAAAAAATAAACTTCCTGGAGAAATTGTTTTACAGCTCTGTGAGGCTCGTGCATGGTTATTGCAACCAGATCAGTCACACGGTTCTCAAAGATCAAGTCAATAAAGCACGACTAGGATTTTTTCTTCACGGGCTGTGGCTTAGTTTGGTCTAGAGCGCTCGGCTGGGGGCCGAGAGATCGGGAGTTCAAATCTCCCCAGCCCGACCAAAATCTCGATGTATGTTTATTCAATGATCGTTCTTGTACACGGAGTTCCAGAAACTGCAGATCTCTGGAACAAATTAAGACCACATTTACAGGGCGATTCTGTTGCTCTCTCGCTTCCTGGATTTGGTTGCGAGCGACCCGCTGGGTTCGCAGCCACTAAAGACGACTACGCGAACTGGCTAGTTCAAGAACTTTCGAAGATTAACGAACCAATTGATTTGATTGGTCATGACTGGGGTGCACTTCTCACCTACCGAGTCGCTACTAATCATGGCGAGCTTCTTCACTCGTGGGCGGCAGAGCTAAGTAATGCTCTTCATCCATCGTATGTATGGCACGACTTCGCTCAAATTTGGCAGACCCCAGGTGACGGTGAAGAGTTTTTCAAAAATCAACTCACACAACCTATTGAAGCAAGAGCAGCTGTGTTTGAGATGTTCGGTGTTGCTAAAAATGACGCTACTGAACTTGCGGATAAAGCAGATGAAACTATGAGCAGCTGTATTCTCGATCTCTACCGTTCAGCAACTCCTAATCCGTATGCCACGTGGGGTGCACAAATTTCTAAGACAATCGCTCCTGGAATGGTTTTGATTCCAACTGAAGACCCATTCGGTGATGAAACAGCTTCGCTAGAGATGGCCTCAATGCTTGGCGCAACTACGAGCAAGCTCGAAGGTCTAAGTCACTGGTGGATGCTGCAAGACCCCGAGCGAGCTGCTGGAACCATCAATCAGTTCATTACATCTGTTAAATAGCCTTTAGGGCTTACTTAACGCCTTTGTTGTGAAGTGTTCCGAGCCCATCGATTGTTGTTTCGACAAGGTCACCAGGCTTCAAGAAAATCTTTGGGGTCTGTCCTTGGCCAACACCGTGAGGACTTCCAGTGAACATAATGTCCCCAGGACGAATTTCACAGACTGATGAAACATACGAAACAAGCTCCGCAACAGTAAAGACCATGTCGCTGGTATTCGAGTTCTGGTATTTGGTTCCGTTGACTACGCAGCTAATTCGAAGATCATTTGGATTTTCGATGTCATCAGCCGTTGTGAGCCATGGTCCAATTGGTGAAAAGTTCTCGTGCGACTTTCCAAAGGAGAACTGTGCTGGCGAGCCAGCCATTTGTAGTTCACGATCACTCAGATCGTTTCCAGTGCAGTAACCAGCAACGTAGCCAAGTGCATCTTGTACCGAAACGTTTCAAGCACGCTTACCGAAGACAACCACCAGTTCTGCTTCCCAGTCAGTAGTTTCTGATGGAA
>CAINVQ010000075.1 GCA_903854175.1 uncultured Actinomycetes bacterium
ACTGCGGAGTACTTGCTATCACTCACTTCCGTCGTTTGCTGCAAGAACTAACACCAACCAAGATTCACGTTGTTAGCGAAGGACGGGTAGTCGCCACTGGTGGTGCAGAACTTTCAGAAGTGCTCGAGCGTGATGGTTATGAGCCATTTCGCGTCAAAAGCGCTTGACCAAAGTTTTATAGTCCAAACGGTAAACTTTATTTATGGTTGACGGACGTCATATTGAACCGAATGGTTCTCGTAGGCAAGAAAATGCCAAGCGCAAACTCGCAAATGAGCAGAGACTCGTTGCCCTTGGTGAAGCTGTTGACCGTAAAAATGGCATAGAACGCAAACCAAAGCGAACTTCTTCTGGTTCTTCTGGTGGAGGACCGATTGTCACCAAGCGTCGTGCCATGATCGCTGCAATTGTTGTTGCGGGTCTCTTGGTTGGTCTCTTTGGTGGTGGGTACATTTACGCTCAGTTGAAGTTCAATTCAATTCCAAAAATCAATGTGGCCGGTGAACTTCCAGTTATTTCTGGAGAGCCATTTAACATCCTTGAGATCGGCTCAGACTCTCGGGCTGGGCTTTCTGGAACCGTTGGTGCTCAGTCGGGTGCAACAACCGGACAAGCTTCCGGCCAGCGAAGTGACTCAGTGAAAGTTATGCATGTTGACCCGGGCAAGGGCACAATCAGTGTCATGTCTATTCCACGTGACCTCATGGTCTCGTTGCTAGAAAACCAGTCATTGTATGGTACGTACAACCGAATCAACGTGAACTTCGCCGGTGGCCCTTCACTGCTCGCAAAGACAATTACAGCGAACTTTGGTATTCCTATTAACTATGTCGTTACCGTTAGCTTCCAGGGTCTCATTAACGCGGCAACTGCAATTGGTGGGGTCTATCTCAACTTCCGATACCCATCAGCAGACCCTTACTCGGGGCTTCGTATTCGACACGCTGGATGTCAGCTAGTTACTGGATTTCAGACACTCGCAGTGTCTCGAAGTCGCCACTTTTATTACAACACCAGAGGCATTTGGAACTGGCCAGGCAACAACGCCTCTGATTCCACATTGCGCGCACTCGGATGGGTATACGACGGAACAAGTGACTTCGGCCGCATCAATCGTCAGAATGCATTCATGGAAGCGTTTATTTCTCGTGCGAAGGGTCTCTACAATCCGCTCACAATTAACAAACTGCTTTCGAAGATTCCAGAAGGAATTCAGCTCGACTCGAAGTTCTCATTTAACGAACTCGTTGGTCTCGCCGTGAAGTTCCACAAATTCAATACTGCGAATCTCAACACGTACACCATCCCAAACACTTCAGAAGTTGTGAAGTTGGGCGGCATCCCTCAAGATGTATTAATTCTTCAAGAGCCATATGCCCAGCAGATGCTTACGAACATGTTTGGAAGTCAGTTGCTTAAGCCAACAAATCCACCACCTGGTGCCAATATGCAGCCGCTAGTAATTCCGACAATTACGGTGCCTACGACAAGTGTGACGACAACTACTGTTGCAAAGAAGCACACCAAGCACAGCCCAACTACGACAACGACTAATCCAACGCAGTCGGTCCCGTATTTTGACCCTAAGCCTTGTACTCCCTAATTAACTAGGAACTTCGCTTAAAGCTTGACTGAGTGTGTTCCACGCCAGCACTGCACATTTGATTCGAACAGGGAACTTCACGACACCTTGGAGCGCGGCAAGTTCTCCGAGGGTACGAATATCAACTTTTTCTGACTCAGCACCGTCTTCGAGCGCAGCCTCATGACCAGTCATTAGGTTCTTAAATGTTGCAATAGTTTCTTGCACTTTCTCAAGCGGCTTTCCTTTAACGGCAGCGCTCATGAGTGAAGAAGATGACTGTGAAATTGAGCAACCTTGTCCGGTGATTTTTATGTCTTTAAGTACGCCATCAGCAACGTCAACGTACACAGTTATCTGGTCACCGCAGAGTGGATTAAATCCTTCAGTGCAGACTGCCGGGGGAGTTGGAAGTTCACCACGATTACGAGGTGAACGATAGTGATCCATGATGATTTCTTTGTAGAGATCTTCGAGCCCAGCCATGATTACCCAAACATTCCAATGGCGCTGGTGAGCGCTTCGAGAAGTACATCTGTGTCTTGTGCAAGAGAGTATGGCCCGTATGAAATTCGTGCTGTTGCATTAAGACCGAATCGCTTCATTAGTGGCTTGGCACAGTGGTGGCCAGGGCGAACACAGACTCCGAATTGATCGAGCATCTGTGCAACATCGTGGGGATGAACGCCATCAACATCAATACTGATAACTCCGCCACGCTCTTTCATGTCTCGAGGTCCAATTACGCGAATTCGTCCAGAGAACTGCAGTTCGAGTCTCGTCAGTGCATCACCAGTGAGGTCGTGCTCATGTTGTGCAATGTTCTGCATTCCAAGACCTGTGAGGTACTTGACCGCAGCACCGAGTCCAGCTGCTTCAGCAATCGGTGGGGTTCCTGCTTCAAAGCGTGTTGGTCCGTTCGCAGGTGTAAATCCATCAACAGAAACATCGGCAATCATTCCGCCACCACCGAGAAACGGTGGCATGTCGGCAAGAATTTCTTTACGTGCCCAGAACACACCAATGCCAGTTGGGCCAAGCATCTTGTGTGCTGAGAAGCACATGAAGTCAACGTCTAAGTCTTTAACGTCAGTGACACTGTGCGCAACTGACTGTGCAGCGTCTACGGCAATAAGCGCACCATTCTTGTGAGCAATCGCGCTGAGTTCTTTGATGGGATTAATGGTTCCAAGAACATTGGACATACCCGTGACTGAAAGTAGCATTAAGCCCTTCATCAGTTCATCAATGTTTGAAAGGTCAAGTCTGAAGTCATCTGTAACTGGAATAAAGCGAACTTCAAATCCAAGCATTTCACGAAGCTGGAACCACGGAACGATGTTGGCGTGGTGCTCCATCTCACTGAGCAGCACTACGTCACCAGGTTTTAGATTGACGCGACCCCATGACCTGGCGAGCAAGTTAAACGATTCAGTGCAGTTCTTCGTAAAGACAATTTCTTCTGCTCCTCCTGGAGCATTAATGAACTTTGCGATTGCGCGCCTCGCGCCTTCATATGCTTCGGTGGCTTCAGCGGCTGTCTGAAAAACAGAGCGGTGAACATTGGCGTGGTGAAGTTCATAATGGCGAGACATTGCTTCAATGACTGCACGTGGTGGCAGTGATGTTGCGCCTGAGTCCAGGTAGGTAATTGGCCGACCATTAATGACGCGCGTTAACTGCGGAGTGTCGGCTCTAACTAGTGCAGCGTTAAAACTGGTCACGCGCTAACCGGGCGCCAAGCATCGTAGCCCTCGTGTTCAATCTTCTCGGCTAGTTCTGCTCCACCAGAATGAACAATTTTTCCATCAACAATGATGTGAACACGGTCAGGCTTAATTTCTTCCAGAAGCTTTACGTAGTGGGTAACAACTACAACACCCATGGTTGGATTTTCTTCGCGAACGGTGCTGACTCCTCGAGCAACAATACGAAGTGCGTCGATGTCGAGTCCAGAATCAGTTTCGTCGAGGAAGGCAATGGTTGGCTCTAAGAGTGCCATCTGCAACACTTCGTTGCGCTTACGTTCTCCACCAGAAAAGCCGTCATTGAGATGACGTTCAGCAAACGCTGGATCCATTCCGAGACGTTCCATCCATTCCATGAGATCGAGTCGAACTTCTAGAACACTCAATTCTTCGAGACCCTTACGAGCAGCAATGGCTTGACGAAGGAACTGCACCACTGATACGCCGCTAATTGCTTCGGGGTACTGGAATGCGAGAAAGATGCCAGCACGGGCTCGCTGGTCGGCAGACCATGTGGCGATGTCTTCTCCATTGAGAAGAATTTGTCCCTCGGTGACGGTGTAACCGGGGTGGCCCATAACAACACTGGCGAGTGTTGACTTACCTGCACCGTTTGGTCCCATGAGGGCGTGTACTTCACCGACGTTGACAATGAGGTCGACGCCACGAAGGATTTGAGAATCCTCAGCTTCAACATGGAGATTCTTGAGTTCTAATAGGGGTGCAGGCACATAGAGAGCCTACCGGTGATATTGGGTATTTAGCCCAAATATTTACCAGCCCCGCTCTATCCACTCCGCCAAATGAGGCCGTTCATTTCCAATGGTTGAAGATTCACCATGGCCTGGCCAGAAGGTGGTCTCATCACTGAAGTTCTCGTAGAGCTTTTCGAGTGAGCCAATGATCGTGGTGAAGTCTCCACCCTCGAATGTTGCGTTTCCCGGCCCTCCAGGGAACAGTGTGTCGCCGGTGAAAAGTAGCGGAGTATTTAATAGTGCGAAACACGTGCTGCCTGGAGTGTGGCCAGGGGTGTGCAACGCACGAAGTCGCAGTGATCCACAGGCAATAAGAGCCTGGTCAGTAATTGTTGCGTCGTAGCTTGAAAGCATCTGCTTGTCGGCTTCACCAACAAGTACTGGAATGTTTTGAGCTCTAAATTCCTCTACGGCACCAATGTGGTCCCAGTGACCGTGGGTCGTGAGAACCTTTTTGACGTTGAACTTGGTGGCGGCTTCAAGCAACAGTTCGGCCTCATTAGCGGCGTCAATAAGCACTGATTCGTCAGTTTGCCGGCAACTAATGATGAATACGTTGTTCGCGAGTGGCCCTACGACCAGGCGACGAATCTCAGCATTTTCGTTGCCCCAAAGAAGTTCTACCTTTTCCATCCCTTAAGACTGCCACTTTCGCGAGGGGTCGCGGATTTTGGCTAATGTCACATAGGACTGGCTACCCACCAGTAAGACGAAAAGGACATCATGAATTTCGGATTCAGCGAAGAACAAGACGAACTACGCAAGATGGTTAAGCGCTTCTTAGAAGAGAAGTCACCAGAGACAGAAGTACGACGCGTCATGGCAACTGATGAGGGATACGACCCTGCAGTGTGGTCAATGATGGCGAACGAACTAGCGCTACAAGGACTCGGCATCCCCGAGGAATTCGGTGGCCAGGGTTACGGACCAGTTGAGCTCTACGTTGTCTTCGAAGAAATGGGTGCAGCACTCCTTTGCTCGCCATACTTCTCAACAGTTGCTCTTGCATCAAACGCACTTCTCCAAGTTGGTACTGATGCCAACAAGAAGGCGTACCTCCCAGGTATTGCATCTGGAGAAACAATCGCAACACTCGCACTAACTGATGAAGCTGGTGACTGGGACCTTTCAAAGATCAAAGCAACCGCTACTGGTTCAGGTGACTCATTCAAGATCAACGGAACATTCAGCTACGTAACTGACGCCAACACTGCGTCACTTATCTTGGTTCCTGCTCAAACTTCTAAGGGTCTTTCACTTTTCGCTGTTGCTGGTGATGCTGCTGGAGTTACACGCACGCTTCTTGCAACCATGGACCAGACTCGCAAGCAGTCAAAGGTTGAACTGAAGGATGCTGCTGGTGTGCTTATTGGTACTGAAGGCGCAGCTCTTGCTGGACTCCAGTCAACATTGCAGATTGCAGCTTCTGCACTTGCTGCAGAGCAGGTTGGTGGTGCACAACGTGTACTTACAAACGCTGTTGAATACGCCAAGCAGCGTGTTCAGTTCGGTCGTCCGATTGGTTCATTCCAGGCAATTAAGCACAAGTGTGCAGACATGCTCCTCGACGTTGAGTCAGCTAAGTCAGCTGCGTACTACGCAGCATGGGCTTCACAGGAGATGAGCGACGAGTTGCCAATTGCAGCGAGCCTTGCGAAGTCATTCTGCTCAGAGGCATACTTCCACTGTGCAGCAGAGAACATTCAGATTCACGGTGGAATTGGATTCACATGGGAGCACCACGCTCACCTGTACTTCAAGCGCGCCAAGAGTTCTGAACTGTTCCTCGGTGAGCCTTCATATCACCGCGAACTACTCGCTACTCGTCTAGGTATCTAATTCTGTGCTCGACCACGAGCAACTTGAAAGCGGATCGTCTCACTTAGAACTACGAATTGCGACGAGTTCTGCATCGGAAAAAGCTGGGCACATTCTCATATTGATGCATGGGCTGCCACGCACCATGGGCATGGGTCGCCAAGCGGCGGGACTACTACCTGAACTCGCAGAACACTTAGCGAATGAATCTGGCTGGACAGTCGCAACTGGAACACTGTCTGGCGTTGGTGGCAGTACTGGAACGTTTTCAGCTACGCAGTGGAAACAAGACATTGCAACTGTCATAGAACGAATTACTAAAGAGAAGCAGCGCATTTCACTCGCCGGTTTTGGATTTGGTGGTGCGCTCGCTCTCAATACGGCTGCAACTGATGACCGAATTCAAGGTGTTGCCACATTTGCAGCTCCTGCTCATATGCAGCAGTGGAGCGGGTCAGCAGAGGAATTACACCGCGGAATAAAAGTTGCGGGCGTAGTGAGCGACAGCGTGCCACTGATGTCTGCGAAAGAACTGTTTGAAGATGTTGTTGCCATTGACCCACTAGGCGCTATTGCAACAATTCCACCTAGACGACTGCTCATTGGTCATGGATCTGACGACATTGAAGTTCCCGCGCAAGATGCGAGAGACCTCGTTGACGCGGCGCAACAACACGCCGAACTTCGAATTATTCAAGGGGCGGGTCATCAACTGCGAGCAGATCCTCGAATGGTTGCAACCTTGCTTGGTTGGCTAGACCGTCACTAAGAGCCAAAGACTCTGGTCAGTTCTTCTTTCATTTCACTCGCGGCAGTTTCGGGGTCGCTTGATTCAGTGAGCGCTCGAACAACAACAAAGTTGTGAAGCCCAGCTACGGCGAGATCAAAAATATTGTTGGCGTCAACGCCACCAGTTACAAATACTGGTCGGTCGCTACGAGCTTGGCACTCAAGGGCGTAGGAAATTCCTGTGGGTGCTCTACCTGGCTTTGTTGGTGTTGCAACAATTGGTCCGGCACTTAAATACGTGGCGTCAGTTGTTAGGCCCTGTGTGAATTCATCAGTGCTGTGAGTTGAAAGACCAATGATTGCATCTGGTCCAAGTAGTTCACGACAACGTGCCACGTCAACGTCATCTTGACCCACGTGAACGCCGTCGGCACCAACTTCGAGCGCAAGTTCTGGCGAATCATTCATGATGAATGGGACTCCGTAGTCACGACAAATAGGAACCATTATTTTGGCGGTCTTAATTCGAAGTTCATCATCAAGATTTTTTTCGCGAAGCTGAACAATGTCAACGCCTCCGTGAAGGACCGAGGACAAGAACTTTGACATATCGTCTCGGTGCGGGACACAGAGGTATAAACGGCGTGAAAATAGGTCCGGCATCCATGACACCTTAGAAGGAATACTTGGCATACTTTCGCGCTGAATGTAGGGCAGAATAGAGAGATGCAGATACCCGCTAAAGCTGACTATGCCATTAGGGCATTGCTTACGCTCGCGGCGAGCGAAGAGTCAATCAGTGCTGAGCACTTAGCTGAAGAGCAAGGTCTGCCGGCAAAATTTCTTGGAGCAATTCTTTCTGATCTTCGCCGTGGCGGAATGGTCACTAGCCAGCGCGGGCCAGAAGGTGGGTTCAAACTTGCACGTGACCCTGATCAAATAATGATTGCGGACATTCTTCGTGTTGTTTCTGGGCCAATGGCTGGTGTGCGTGGAATGCGTCCTGAGACTCTTGAATACGGCGGAGAAGCAACACATCTTCGAGATGTTTGGGTAGCTGTTCGTGCTTCACTTCGTGAAGTACTAGAACATGTGACTCTCGGTCAGGTGCTTCGAGGAGAACTCCCAAAGGCCGTTACGCGCTTCACCGATGACCCGGATGCGTGGATTACTCGAGTCATATGAAAAGAATTCACACCGACGGCGCATGCCGTGGCAACCCGGGACCTGGCGGCTGGGCATGGGCGAGCGGCACTGAAGAGTACGCAAGTGGCCACCACGAACACACCACTAATCAGCGCATGGAAGTCCTTGCGGTCATTGAAGCACTGAAGTCAAATGGCGACAGCGATATTGAAATAGTTTCTGACTCCACGTACGTTGTTAAGTGCTTTAACGACAAGTGGCATGTTGGTTGGTATCGCCGTGGATGGAAGAACTCCCAAGGCCAGCCAGTAGCCAACCGAGACCTCTGGGAGGAGCTTTTTGCTCTCGTCCTAAACAGTGGGCGCAACATCACATTTACCTGGGTAAAAGGCCATTCTGGGGACGCTATGAACGACTTCTGTGACGTGCTCGCCACTGAGGCGGCAGACCGGCAAATAGGCCGTCAGTCATAGGCGTTCACCTGGTTTTAACTCTCGCTAGTACATTAGGATTCCCCAGGGGGGCTTTCGTCTAGCGAGTTAGGAATTGTCGTGACAAACGAGGTCCAAGAGTTCGATGTAGTGGTGATTGGTGGTGGCCCAGGAGGCTACGCCGCCGCTCTCTATGGTGCCGCAGCAGGTTTAAACGTTGCTGTTATTGAGCGAGACAAAGTTGGAGGTACCTGCCTTCACCGTGGTTGCGTTCCCGCAAAAGAATTTCTCGAAACGGCACACGTTCGTCGCACACTCGCACACTCCAGCGATTTTGGAATTACTACCGGTGACGTGAAAGTAGATTTCGCAGTCAGCCAAGCTCGCAAGAACGAAGTTGTCGACCGACTCTTTAAGGGAGTGTCTGGACTTCTAAAAGGTCGCAAGGTCACAGTCTTCGAAGGTACTGGACGACTTGACAAGGATCTAAAAGCAACTGTTGTTGACGGTGCCGATGCCGGGAAAATTGTTCAAGGCAAAAACATCATCCTCGCCGCCGGATCAGTTCCACGCACAATTCCAGGTTTTGACATTGACGGAAAAATCATTGTCACTTCTGACGAGTTCTTAGACCTCACCACACTTCCAAAGACTGCTGCAGTAATTGGTGGAGGCGCAATTGGTTGCGAGTTCGCTTCAATGCTCAGCGACATGGGATCTGAAGTAACAATTCTTGAAGGACTACCAACCATCCTTCCGCTCTGTGACGCTGAAGTGGTTAAGTCAGTAGATCGTGCATTCAAAAAGCGTGGCATCAAAATTCAGGCTGGCGTAAAAATCACTGGTCACACACCAAATGCAAACGGAACAACCGTGAGCGTTGAGGGTGGAGAAAACATTGATGTTGAAATGGTCGTTGTCTCGGTTGGACGTCGTCCACGCACCGAGGGACTACTGGGCGACTCAACTGGCGTTGTTGTCTCCGATAAGGGATTTGTTGATGTAGACAGCTACATGCGCACTGGTGCTGCAAATGTCTATGCAGTTGGTGACGTTGTTGCAACGGCACAGCTCGCGCACGTGGCCTTCGCTGAAGCAATCGTGGCCGTGAAGACAATTCTCGGAGAATCAGTCTTGCCTGTTGACTACGACCGTGTGCCATGGGCAATTTACTCAAACCCTGAAGTTGCATTCTGTGGTCTCACGGAAGAAGCCGCTAAGGCCAAGGGCTATGACGTTGTAGTTAAGAAGGACCCATTCGCCGGTAACAGCCGTGCACAGATCATTGGTGAAACTGACGGAATGGTCAAGATCATTGCTGAAAAGCGCGCCGACGGAACTGCTGGCCAGATCCTTGGTGTTCACATGTCTGGCCCGTGGGTTACAGAACAACTTGGTGCTGGTTACTTTGCTGTTAACTGGGAAGCAACTGTTGAAGAAGCTGCTGCTCTCATTCAGCCCCACCCATCACTTTCCGAGACGTTTGGTGAAACACTCCTAGCGCTCGCTGGACGAGGACTCCACGTTGGCTGATGTAACCCTCCCATCGCTCGGTGAATCTGTAACCGAAGGAATCATTACTCAGTGGTTCAAAAAAGTCGGCGACGTCGTCGCACGTGACGAAGCTCTCTTTGAAGTTTCAACCGACAAGGTTGACTCTGAAATGCCATCACCATTCGCTGGTGTCCTCACGCAGATCTCTGCTCAAGAAGGCGACACCGTTCAGACCGGTGCCGTTGTTTGTGTCATTGATGAAAACGCAACGGCCGCAAGTGTCGCTCCAGCTTCTGGCCCAGAACCTGCAGCCCCAGCCCCAGCTCCTGTTGCACCAGCCCCTGCTCCAGTAGCTCAGGCTCCTGCCCCTGCTCCAGTTGCAGCAACGCCGGTTTCTTCTCAGAGCACCGGACCTGGCGTAGTTGCTTCTCCCGTTGTTCGACGAATCTTGCTTGATGGCGGCATTGACCCAGCCAGTGTTAATGGCACTGGTCCCGGAGGATCAATTACTCGTCGTGATGCTGAGCGTGCAGTACTCCAAGGTGGCGAAACAGAAGCTGCATTCCCAGTTTCCAGTGGTCGCAAGCGCATGGCTGAACACATGGTTGTTTCTTCGCAAAGCACCCCTCACGGTTTCGTTGCCATTGAAGTAGACGCCGACATTTTTGCCAAGCTCGCTAAAAAGGGTCGCGAAAGCAAAGACGGCATCACCATCACTGACGAAATGGTCGTTGGACTCGCCGCAGTTCGCGCGCTAAGTGACTTTGAGTACTTGAACGCAACATTCCAAGGTGAAGAAATTGTTGTTCACCGCACCGTTAGCTTGGGCTTTGTTCGCTCACTTGATGAAGACGGCATGTTGGTGCCGGTTGTTCACGCTGCAGCAGGTCTGACGCTTCGCGCTCTTGCTCGCAGGGTAAGTGAACTTGATGAGCGACTGAGTGAACGTCAAATGACTGCTGACGATCTCATGGGTGGAACATTCACGCTGATGCGCTCACCAAGTCCTCACACGCTCTACACAGCACCAATCATCATTCAGCCTCAAGTAGCTGTTCTCTCTATTGGATCAGTTCGTGAAGTGCCAGTAGTAGCCAAGAAAAAGAAGAAAAAGGTCTCAATCGAAATTGGCTACCGAATTGTTCTGGGACTTTCATTTGACCACCGAGTCTGTGAGCCAGTCCTTGCCGCTGCGTATCTTGAACGAGTAGCCGAACTACTCGCAGGAATGGACTTGGAGAGCGAGCGCTAAATGTTGCGTCGGCGCCACCTCGGCAGAGTTCCATTCGCCGAGGCCAATGACTTTCAAAGAGCGCTTCTTAACGCCAAGGATGATTACATCCTTCTATTCGAACATCCACCTACCTATACCAAGGGTGTTCGCACTGAAGAAAAAAACATCCTCGCAGACTTAAGCAAACTCGATGCGGTTGTCATTGACGCCGACCGTGGCGGAGACATTACGTATCACGCACCAGGCCAAGTTGTTGCCTGGCCAGTTGTAACAGTCCTTGACGATCCATCATCTGGCAAAGTGCATAACGCACTTCTCGAAGACGCAGTTATTGCAACGGTCAAGAGTTTTGATGCTTCAGGAAAACTCGGCGTTGTTGGCAGGCTTGATGGTTACCCGGGTGTCTGGGCTCATACTGACAGCACTCCTTACAAAATCGCCGCAATTGGAACTCGAACTGAGCGAAATGACGCAGGTCTTAGAAGGACACTGCATGGCGTTGCGCTCAACGTTGAAATTGACCTGGTGGGCTTTTCTGCCATTGTTCCTTGTGGCATTTCTGAGCACCCCGTAGGTTCATTGAAGTCACTGGGGCTAAGCGTCACGGCTCTTGAAGTCGAAGAGCGTCTCGGTGAAGAACTAGAAGCACGGCTCGGTGGCAACGCGCAAGTTGCACACGTAGACCGAAGTCTCTCGACAACATCTTCTGAGCGACCTCTAATTCGCCGTCTTCGAAAAGCAGGCGTAGACCCTGATGCAGGAATCCCAATTCGATCTCGCAAGCCCGAATGGCTTCGTATTGAGGCGCATATGGGAGCTGAGTACCAGTCACTTCGCACGCTCACCGAAGATCTTCGACTGGTAACTGTTTGTGAAGAAGCGGGATGTCCAAATATCTTTGAATGTTGGGAAAGCGGAACTGCAACCTTCATGGTTAATGGAGAGCGCTGTACCAGAGCATGTGGGTTCTGTCTGATTGATACCCGTAAACCAATGGCGCTTGATCCAACTGAGCCAGACCGTGTTGCTGAAGCCGTAGTTCGCTTGAAGCTAAAGCACGCTGTAATTACTTGTGTTGCTCGAGATGACCTAGCTGATGGTGGTGCCGGGGCAATTGCCGACACCGTTCGTGCAATCCGTGAACGCTCACCAGGAACAGACGTTGAAGTACTAATCAGTGACCTCAAGGGTGACATGAACGCGCTGCAGCTCATTATTGATGCACGACCTGACGTAATGAATCACAACATTGAAACAGTTGCTCGACTACAGCGCGCAGTTCGCCCTAGCGCTGGGTACATGCGTTCAA
>CAINVQ010000076.1 GCA_903854175.1 uncultured Actinomycetes bacterium
GCACATGTACGCGGTGGCGGGAAACTTACCCCCTCACTTGACGCTGGAGTAGAGATCGGGGCCACCTCGATTCAAATCTTCACCCAGAGCCCACGAATGTGGAAGCCTTCGCTCTATGAGGACAAAGTCCTGGCGACATTCCGAGAAGCCCAAGCAGCTCACCCAACGATTAAAGACACCTTCTGTCACGCGACATATCTGATCAATCTCGCTAGCCCCAACAAAGAGCTCTACGAGAAGTCCATTCTTTGTCTAACGACGAATCTCACAGTTGGAAGAGGCATGGGGGCTAAGGGTGTTGTTGTCCACACGGGTAGCCACATGGGCGAGGGTTTTGAAAAAGCGTTGCCACAAATCGCTGAAGCATTCATGCGCGCACTTGACGGCGCTGACAAGTCTCCAAACGGCGTTGACGACTGTCCGATTTTGATTGAAAATACCGCAGGAGCCGGAGGCACCGTTGGTCGAAGTTTTGACGAGATTGAAGCAATGATTAATGCCTGCGGAAAAGATGAGCGACTCGGACTCTGCATCGACACTCAGCACCTCTGGGCGAGTGGTTTCGACTTCTCAACAGTTGATGGTGCAAAGAAGCTTGTGAAAGAAGTTGATTTACGCATTGGCATGGACCGACTTAAGTGTTTCCACCTCAATGACTCGAAAATTGAACTCGGCGGCAACAAAGACCGACACGCAAACATTGATGAGGGAACAATAGGCGCCAAGGGCCTCGCTGCACTTATGGGCCACCCAAAGATTCGCAACATTCCTATGTTGCTTGAAGTTCCTGGTGATGGAGACGGTCCACGCGCTGAGGACGTTAAGAAGGCTGAGAAGACATACGCACAGGGACTCGCGATGTATGGCGTTGCCACAAAGCCCGCCAGTTCAAAAGTAAAGTCAGCTACAAAGAAAGCCGCAACCAAGAAGGCTGCACCAGCTAAAAAAGCTGCTGCTAAAAAGCCTGCGGCCAAAAAGGCAGTAGCGAAAAAAACGACCAAGAAGAAGTAGAAGGAAAATCATGAGTGAATTTCGTACCGAATCAGACACCATGGGAACTATTGAAGTTCGTAGTGACCGCTACTGGGGTGCACAGACTGAACGCAGTCTTCATCACTTTGAGATCAGCAATGAAACAATGCCACCTGCGCTCATTCGAGCATTCGGTATTTTGAAGTCAGCTTCTGCACAGGTAAATGAAGCACTGGGCAAGCTTGACAAGGAGAAGTCAGAGTTGATTCAGCGTGCCGCCGCTGAAGTAATCGACGGAACACTTAAGGATGAATTTCCACTTCGTATCTGGCAGACCGGTTCTGGAACTCAGACCAATATGAACGTCAACGAAGTTATTTCTAACCGTGCCATTGAAATGGCCGGCGGGGAAATGGGTTCAAAGAAGCCCGTGCACCCAAATGATGATGTCAACATGTCTCAGTCATCAAATGACACGTTCCCAACCGCAATGCACATTGCGGCGGTTGTTGAAATAACGGACCGACTTATTCCTTCGGTGAAGCGTCTGCGTGACGCGCTTGACGTAAAGGCCAAAGCCTACGTAAACGTCACCAAAATCGGTCGTACTCACCTGATGGATGCAACTCCTCTTACCTTGGGACAAGAGTTCTCGGGCTACGTTTCACAGCTTGATGCTGACCTTGAGCGTCTGCAAATAGTGCTGCCGGGTCTGTACGAACTTGCTGCTGGTGGAACTGCAGTTGGAACTGGCTTAAATACACACCCTGAGTTTGGTGACCGTGTTGCTAAGGCCATTGCCAAGATGACGGGAAAGCCATTTGTAACTGCACCAAATAAGTTCGCTGCACTTGCGGCACATGACGCACTGGTATTTGCTCATGGTGCAATTAAGACACTCGCCGCAAGTCTCACCAAGATCGCAGATGACCTTCGTTGGCTTGGCTCTGGTCCACGCTCTGGACTTGGTGAATTACAGCTTCCTGAGAATGAGCCAGGCAGCTCAATCATGCCTGGAAAGGTGA
>CAINVQ010000077.1 GCA_903854175.1 uncultured Actinomycetes bacterium
ACCAGGCTTGAGTATGCGAATGTTGAGTACAGAATTGTTGATGATTTGAACTCATTACCTACATCACAAGCCACAGTGGAACTCTTGGCTAATTACACAGCGTTCAGTGACTGGATGGAAAGGTCGTCCTCACGATGAAAGTTGGACTTCTTTTTCCTGAATTATTAGGTACGTACGGTGATGGTGGCAACGCTCTTGCTTTAACCGAACGAGCTCGTCGTCGTGGTATTGAATCTGAACTTCTTGCGGTATCTATTGATGACGAGCTACCTGAAGCCGATATCTATCTATTAGGTGGAGGCGAAGATGGGCCTCAACGACTTGCTGCAGATCTTTTAAAGTCATCCTCACTGAAATCTCGAGTTGATGATGGTGCTCATATTTTTGCAGTCTGTGCTGGTCTTCAAATTCTCGGCACTTCGTTCTGTGTTGAGGGCAATGATGCTTATGAGGGACTTTCAATTGTCGATGTTCAGACCACGAGAGGCTCTGTAAGGTCAGTCGGAAATCTTCTGACTCAAGTAGGAACTAACAAACTCGTTGGATTTGAGAATCACGGCGGTGTCACCACTTTGGGTCCTGGCGTGAGTCCACTTGGAACTGTCATTGAAGGTCGAGGAAACAATGGAGTTCTCGATGGATTTGTATCTCAGAGAATCTGGGCAACATATGCCCACGGCCCAGTACTCGCGATGAACCCATGGTTCTGCGATGAAGTGATCTCGGTGGTGACGGGGAGGGTTTTAGAGCCACTCCAGAGCGTTTCAGATGCTCTTTACGCTGAGAGAATTAAGACGCTGGGCTCTCACTAGGGCGACTCACACTGTACGACTGGTCTCCGCTGACTTCTCTGCCAAGTGCAACAACTGCATCTTCAATTCGTGTGTTGAATTTACGAATATTTTCGCCTTCTTCACATTTCAAAGGTTTTCCAAACGCCACAGTTACTGGATGGCGGAATTCATTTGGTGCGTTGATGAACTTAGGAGCTTTTGCGTACTTTGGTCCTCTTAAATATCCAATGTCGTGAATATAGATAGGAATGATTGTTGCGTTTGTGCGCTCGGCTAAGTATGCAGCTCCACCCTTAAACTGTTGGAGATTTCCATCAGGCGTTCTTCCACCTTCAGGAAATAGCAGAAGATTCCACTTATCTTCTAAAACTTCGATTGCTAGCTGCGAACTGCGGCGATTAACTTTGTGTCGATCAATCGGAATGACGTTAAATCGAAGTACTGCTCTAAAGGCACTTATCCGGCTCATAAAGAATGTGTCCATAGCTCCAGCGACAACAGTGTGATTGCGAACTTTCGCGGGGAATGCAGCAATCGTGAGCGGAGTATCGAGGTTACTTGCGTGGTTAGCCACAAAAATAATTGGACGTTCACCAACCAAATTTTCTTGTCCAATTACTTTTAGCGAAGACAGATACTTAATGTATGGAGCAACGTAATAGGACTGATAAAAGTGGCGAAAAATTCTCGCGGAATATCGTCGTCCCCAAGCCGTTGGGAAATCAAGTCCTATCTTTGCCATGTTAACGGCGGCGCTTGCGCTGCTTTGGTGTGTAACGCTTTGAAGCTTCAGGCGCAGACCTAACTGTTGGCTCGTCTTCTTTTGCTACGACACGACCTTCTTTTCTGGCTTTTGCAAGATCTCTTGCTTTTCGTGAAGATCCAGAGAAGGATGCATCGCCGTATTTAGTTAGTCGTTGTGCACGAATAATTAGCCATCCACCGACAAAGACAAACAGAAGTCCATTGCTGAGGGCACCAACGTAGAGACCAAGTAAGAGACAGCTGACAATTACACCAGCGCGCTTTCTGCGTAACGCAAAAAAGAGGATGAATGCACCAACAATTGCTAGTGCAAGGAATGCTGGCATCCAGTATGAGGGATGTGTTGTTAACTCTCGAATACAACGGTTAACGCCTTTTGAGAATTCGTATGGTGGTTTACAGAATGGTGCAGATTTTGCCGGCATTGCGGTTAGGTGAAGCATTGTTGTCTTTGCAAGAATTCTCGGGAAGTAGAGCGCAGCAAAGATAAATGCGACTCCTGCGGCTCCGAAACTCACGCCTCGTTCAAACTTGTCGAGACCCATCACAACTTCTCGAGGAGCCATTCCTGGCTTCTTTTCTTTTAACCAACGGGACTTTGAATTTTCGTTATCTGACACGCGTAGAGGCTACAACTAGCGATGCATGAACGATGTGCATAATCCGAGTGCCTTAAAAATAATGAATTTGTGCGCAATCAACTAGAAGTAGCGTATTGAAATGGCAGCATTAAGTCACAAGATCCCGGTAACTCCTTGGAGGGCGAACTCAACATGGGCGTTTCGGCCCCGAGCTGCTTTGCCACTAATTGGTGGTCTGGCGATATTTGGGTTCGGAGAAGGTCTGCTTGTCCAGTCCCACTGGGGGGCATCGCCGTGGACTGTATTTGCTCAAGGAATCTCAAAGCACTCCCAACTATCAATTGGTTGGTCAACTCTGCTTATTAGTGCCT
>CAINVQ010000078.1 GCA_903854175.1 uncultured Actinomycetes bacterium
ACACCAATCGAAGAAACCGTTTGGGCCATGAGTGACATGATCTCTCAGGGCAAGGCTCTTTACTGGGGAACTAGTGAGTGGAGTGCCGATGAAATTCGTGCGGCATACGACATTGCTGACAAGCATCACTTGCACAAGCCAGTTATGGAACAGCCGCAGTACAACATCCTTCACCGCGGAACAATTGAAGATGAGTACCGTCGCCTCTACGAAGACATTGGCCTTGGAACAACTATTTGGTCTCCCCTCGCTTCAGGACTGCTCACCGGTAAGTACCTCAATGGTGCGCCATCTGGTTCACGCGCAACACTTCCTGGTTACGAGTGGTTGAAAGACCGCCTCACTGACGAGAAGCAGAACAAGAAGGTTGCTGAACTAAAGGTTGTTGCAGATGACCTTGGCGTTTCGCTCACCCATCTTTCACTTGCTTGGTGTGCAAAGAACCCGAACGTTTCAACAGTCATCACTGGCGCGTCTAGCGCAGCTCAGGTTCGAGAGAACATGACGGCACTCGATGTCTTGCCACTTCTAACTCCAGAAGTAATGGCGCGCATTAACGCAATTAGCCCGGTGAAATTTAACCGCGACTTCTAAAGTCAATAAAAAAATCCCCGTGGCCATTTGGTCACGGGGATTTTTTGTTGTAACTACGAGTTTAAAAACTTATCGAAGCGTGATGAGGTGAATGTCGACAATACCGTTGGCGCCGCGAAGTGATTCAATAACATTCGCTGGGGTTGGTGAACCAGTTGACAAGACCATAAGTGCAGTCTTTGACTGTGGATCTGGTCCTACTGCCATTGATGCAATTGAAATGCCAGCATCACCAAGTGCCATACCAACATGGCCAATCATTCCTGGACGGTCGTCGTTTCGAACCACGAGCATTGAGCTGGCTGGTGGAATTTCAACGCTGTGACCGTCAACACTCACGATTCGAGTTTCGAGGCGTGTGCCAATTGTCATAAGCGTTCCAGAGACTGAGTGGCCGCTTGCCTTAACGGTGATGAGGTTTACGTATTCAGGAGAATCAACAACTGATTCTTCTGAGAATGACAACTTGTTTTCTGCCGCAAGCTGCGGGGCATTAACAAATGAAACTCCATCGTGACCTGAAGCCGTGAGCAGTCCCTTGAGCGCGCAGAGGGTAAGGATTTTCGTTCCTGAACCCGCAAGCTCGCCTTGGTAGGTGACTTCGAGGTCTCCTGGCTTTCCGTCAAGAAGTCCACCAATGAAACGTCCGAGTACTTCTGCAAGTCCCATGAAGGGACGCACAACGTTTGAAACTTCTCCAGCAGAAACGTTCACCGCAAAAGGAACAAAGTCTCCAGCTAGGGCAAGTTGCACTTGCTCAGCAATGGTGATTCCAGCTTTGTCCTGTGCTTCTGCAGTTGAGGCTCCAAGGTGAGGAACAACAACAACTGATGGCAGTTCAAACAAAGGCGACTCAGTTGTTGGTTCTTTTTCAAACACGTCAAGTGCAGCACCCTGTACAGTTCCAGCGATAATTGCTGCAGCGAGGTCAGCTTCGTTAACAATGCCACCACGAGCAACGTTGATGATACGAACTGTTGGCTTGCACTTCTTGAGTGACTCAGCATTAAGAAGGTTTGTTGTTTCCTTCGTCTTAGGAAGGTGAATAGTAATGAAGTCAGACTTCGCGAGGAGTTCATCAAGAGTCATGAGATCAATTCCCATGTGACGCGCACGCTCTTCAGTGATGTAAGGGTCGTATGCAACGAGGTGCATTCCAAAGGCCATGGCGCGCTGGGCCACGAGTGCACCAATCTTTCCAAGCCCAATTACACCAAGTGTCTTGCCGTGAAGCTCAACACCTTCCCACTTGCTTCGCTCCCAGCGTCCAGCCTTAAGAGCTGAATGTGCTTGTGGGATGTTGCGAGCCTGCGCGAGAAGAAGCGCCATAGTCTGCTCTGCGGCAGAAAGAATATTTGAGACCGGTGCGTTGACAACCATTACTCCGAGTTCGGTGGCCTTTGTTACGTCAACGTTGTCAAGTCCAATACCAGCACGACCAACAACAATCATGTCCTTGGCGGCTTCAAGCGTTGGAGCATCAACCTGTGTGGCGGAGCGAATGATGAGTGCGTGTGCGCCCTTTACCGCTTCAATGAGCTGCTCTGGAGAAAGTCCGAGTTGAATATCAACTTCGTGACCTGCGTTACGCAGCTCTTGGAGACCACTGTCGGCAATTTCTTCTGTAACTAAAACACGGGCCACGGGGGAACCTTTCAATCGGTAGAGAGAGTTTAAAGCGAAAGTAAAGCGATTAGCCCTTGGCTACTAAATCAGCCAAACGGTCGAGTCCTTCAGCAATGTCCTTGTCCCCAAGGGCGTAGCTAAAGCGCATGAAACCTGGAGTTCCAAAGGCCTCCCCCGGAACAGCTGCGATCTTGATTGTTTCAAGAAGTGAGTCTGCAAGCTCTGAGGTCGTATTTGAAACCTTCCCACCGAGTGAGCGACCAAGCAGACCTGTGAAGTTCGGGTAGCAGTAGAAGGCACCTTCTGGCAGCGCACAAGAAATACCGTCGATTGCGTTTAACTTTTCAACCATCATTAAGCGGCGGCGATTAAAAGCAGTCTTCATTTCATCAACAGCACTGAGGTCACCAGTCAGCGCTGCAATTGCTGCGCGCTGAGAGATGTTTGAGATGTTTGAAGTTGTTTGTGACTGGTAGTTGATTGCTGCGTTCATCACGTCTTGTGAACCAATCATCCAACCAATTCGCCAACCAGTCATTGCGTAGGTCTTGGCAACACCGTTAACAACAACCCACCGGTCACCGAGCTCTGGGGCAACAACTGCCATTGATACATTCTTGGCGTCTCCATATACAAGGTGTTCGTAAATTTCATCGAGCATGACCATAATGTCGTGCTCAGCTGCCCAGCGTCCGATCTTGATGATTTCTTCTGGAGTAACAACTGCACCCGTTGGGTTTGATGGTGATACAAAAACCAGCAACTTCGTTTTCTTGGTGCGTGCTTTTTCAAGCTCGTCAACTGTTACGCGAAAACCATTTGCTTCACTCGTTAAAACTGGCACTGGAATTCCACCAGCGAGGTAGACCGCTTCTGGATATGTAGTCCAGTAAGGAGCAGGAATTAAAACTTCATCACCCGGGTTAACGAGTGTCATGAATGTTGTTGCGACGGCGTGCTTGCCGCCGTTAGTTACAAGAACTTGGCTTGGCTTAATTTCGAGCCCAGTGTCACGCTTGGTCTTAAAGACAATCGCTTCACGTAGATCTTGGAGTCCCGCCGTTGGGGTGTACTTGTGATTGCTTGGGTCCGAACAGGCTTTAATAGCCGCGTCCACAATTGCTTGAGGAGTGGGAAAGTCAGGCTCTCCAGCTCCGTAGCCAATGACGGGCTCACCAGCAGCCTTTAACGCCTTAGCTTTTGCATCGACGGCCAAAGTCGCACTTGGGGCTAAACCGGCAAGTAGGTGGCTGACTCTCGAACTCATCAAATGCTCCATTCATTTTACGTAAGATTGTAATTCTATGGCTTCCCCAGACTCTTTAAAAATTCCTGCAGAACTCCTCCCACGTGACGGTCGCTTTGGCGCCGGGCCATCAAAAGTACGTGCCGAACAGCTAACTGCGCTACTCGCTGATGGTGCCACCTACATGGGTACTTCACACCGCCAGGCAACTGTAAAGAACAAGGTGAAAGAGGTTCAAGACGGCCTTCGTTCACTCTTTAATCTTCCTGACGGCTACGAAGTGTTGCTCGGTAACGGTGGATCAACTTGTTTCTGGGATGCAGCAACGTTCCACCTCGTGCTCAATCACTCACAGCACCTCGTGTTTGGTGAGTTCTCTTCTAAGTTCGCCGAAGCTGTTTCACAGGCGCCACATCTCAGCGAACCTCAGGTCATCAAGAGTGACGTAGGCACTCACCCGCTCGCAGTTACAACTGACGATGTTGACCTCTACGCACTCACGCACAATGAAACATCAACTGGCGTGATGATGCCGATTACTCGCCCAGCTGGATCTAAGGGTCTCGTAGTTGTTGATGCAACATCTGGCGCTGGTGGACTCATGGTTGATCCATCTCAGTTCGACGTGTATTACTTCGCACCACAAAAGTCATTCGCCGCAGACGGTGGTCTATGGCTCGCGATTTGTTCTCCTGCTGCGATTGAGCGCATTGAGCAGATCAGTGCATCTGGCCGCTGGACTCCAGCATTCTTTGACCTCAAGATTGCGCTCGATAACTCACGTCTTAACCAGACCTACAACACACCAGCGCTCGCAACAATCCACATGCTCGCATCACAGATCAAGTGGTTCAACGACAACGGTGGCCTCAGCTTTTCTGCTGGTAGGTCTCGAACTTCTGCGGAGATTCTTTACACGTGGGCAGAAGCTTCTAGCTTCGCAACACCATTCGTTACGAACCCAGCTGAGCGAAGCAACGTTGTTGGAACAATTGACTTCACCGATGAAATTGATGCCTCAGTAATTGCCAAGATCTTGCGAGCTAACGGTGTTGTAGACACTGACCCGTACCGCAAGCTCGGCCGTAATCAGCTCCGTATTTCAATGTTCCCAGCAATCGACTCAGAGGACGTTGCAGCACTTTGTGCCTCAATTAACTGGATTGTTGGAAATCTCTAAATAACTCCTAGTGTCCAGTAGTGAATAAATGGAGGACACAATGAGTCGAGTTTTAGTTACTGGTGCCACTGGCTACGTTGGTGGACGCTTAGTCCCAAGACTTCTTGAAGAAGGCAACACTGTTCGCTGCCTCGTTCGTACTCCTGGGAAACTTTCCCAAGCACCGTGGCTTGCAGATGTAGAAATTGTTCAGGGCTCTATTGAAGGTGACCTCACTGAAGCAATGCGCGACGTTGATGTTGCTGTTTATTTAGTTCACGGAATTGGTGATGGCGCTGACTGGGTTGCCAAAGAAACCAGAGACGCCGAAAACTTCAGAGTTGCGTGTGAAAAAGCTGGAGTTCAGCGCATCATCTACCTAGGTGGCATGGGCGATGATAACGACACGCTGAGTGTTCACCTCACCAGTCGACACAGCGTAGGTAAAACACTTGCTGCTGGCGCTATTCCCGTCACTGAACTGAGAGCTGCTGTTGTTATTGGTTCGGGATCAGCAAGTTTCGAGATGCTTCGCTACCTCGTAGAAGTTCTTCCCGTGATGGTTACGCCAAAGTGGGTAAGGACAAAGTCTCAGCCCATTGCTATCTCCGATGTTCTCAACTACCTCGTTAAGGTCATCAATTCTCCAAGTCCAATTCCAGGGATATTCGAGATTGGTGGCAAGGACATTATTTCCTACGCCGAAATGATGGACATCTACGCCGAGGAAGCGGGGCTAAAGAAGAGAAGGCTCATTCCCGTCCCATTCTTGACCCCTCGCCTTTCTTCTCACTGGGTGGGCATAGTTACCCCGGTGCCAGCGAGTCTCGCCAAACCACTTGTTGACAGTTTGGTGAATGAAGTAATTGTTCATGGCACAAAAACTTCTGACACTCTCGGCGAACCCCAGCGTGG
>CAINVQ010000079.1 GCA_903854175.1 uncultured Actinomycetes bacterium
ATTTTGAATTTTCGTTATCTGACACGCGTAGAGGCTACAACTGATGTCACGTAAGTGTGGTGCATAACTCCAGAGTCAAAATTCTTTGGTTTCTTGAATTTCGCCTTAAGGAGTAGCGTTATTGCAATGTCCACACTTAGCCACAAGATCCCAGTTACGCCTTGGAGAGCTACCTCAACCTGGGCGTTTCGACCTTCCATGCTCCTGCCACTAATTGGTGGGCTTGCAATTTTTGGCTTTGGAGAAGGTTTGCTTGTCCAATCAAATTGGGGGGCGACTCCATGGACTGTGTTCGCTCAGGGCATTACCAAGCACACTCAATTGTCAATAGGGTGGGCAACTTTAGTAATAAGTGCCGCAGTACTTCTCCTTTGGATTCCCCTTCGAGAGAAGCCTGGCCTTGGGACAATTGCCAACTTGCTCGTTATTGCCTATTCCCTTGATCTAACCGCGGCACACCTGCCAGTTGCAACGAACTTCTTGATGAAGTCGATTTACATGGTTGGAGCAATCTTGGTGATTGGAATTGGCAGCTCGCTCTACTTAACAACGGGACTCGGCCCGGGCCCACGAGATGGATTAATGACGAGCTTGCACCGAAAACTAGGTATGAGCATTGTTTACGTTCGAATTTCAATTGAAGCAACAGTGCTGACAATTGGATGGCTGCTTGGCGGCACTGTGGGCATAGGAACTGCTGCATTTGCTATTGGTATTGGATTCAGCATTGGTTTTTGGCTTGGAATCATGGAACGCATAGTAAATTTGATTAATCATGATTGATAGCAGCCACTTCTTTGAATTCTTTATCGCATCTGCAATCATCATTGTTGCTCCTGGGCCAAGCGTGATGTTCACGATTGCGCGTGGTGTTGCATGGGGCAAGTGGACAGCAGTACTGACAACTCTCGGTAACAGTCTCGGCGCCCTCGTGCTTTCGGTTTTGGTGGCAATCGGTCTCGGGCCGCTCATTTCGCACTCAAAAGTTTTTTCAGCGGTGCTTCAATTTGCAGGAGGGTGTTATCTGGTTTGGCTCGGCATTGAGGCATTCAAAAAAAGAAAAGCTCACGCAGCTGCGATGATTGATCAAGCTGATGACAGACCGTCAAAGGCAGTAATTGTTCGCCAAGGCTTCATTGTCGGCGTGCTAAATCCGAAGGCCCTGATCTTTTTTGCAGCCGTTTTTCCTCACTTCGTTGATCCCAGCAAAGGTCACGTAACAGTTCAGCTATTAATTTTCGGTCTTGTTTTTAGCATCATGGCGTTTTTCAGCGATGGAACATGGGGCTACATTGCAGGGACTGCGCGCGAGTGGTTGGCAAACTCGCCCAATCGACTGGTTGCCCTGCGAACAATTGGTGCATCGGTGATGATGATTCTTGGTGTGTTGATTATCTACTCTGCCTTTACAACGCTGTAATGAACTTGAAGAGGAAATTGCTATGAGCATGCATGGCGGCGGCGGCGGTGCAGCGCGAAGTGGTCGAATGGGTATGCGTGGTCTAACGAAAGACCGCAACATGCTGGAACACCAAATTAAAAAGGGAACATTCTCTCGCGTACTTCTCTATGCGAAGCAGTACAAAAAGATTCTCATCATCTTTTTTTGCGCTGTCATAACCGATGCGTTGGTGAGTTCAGTTTCGCCCCTGCTTCTCAGAGCGATTATTGACAAAGGGATTATTGGTAAAAACCAGGGGCTGATAATTTCTCTCGCGTCGCTCACCGCACTTCTCGCAGTATTCGACGCAGCTCTTTCGCTCATCGAGCGAAGGATTTCTGCGGTGATTGGTGAAGGACTGATCTGTGACCTTCGCTCAGAGGTGTTTCAGCACATCCAGTCAATGCCAATCGCATTTTTCTCTCGCACTCAAACTGGAGCGCTCATCAGTCGGCTGAACAATGACGTCATTGGAGCCCAGCAGGCTTTCACAGATTTATTTTCTAACATCGTTGGAAACTTGATTCTGGTCAGCATCGTGCTCGGAACCATGTTTGTTTTGAGCTGGCAAATCACCTTGATTGCTCTGATTCTTGTTCCAGTTTTCTTGTTGCCAGCTCGCCGAGTGGGGAGAAGACTTGGTGCATTGTTTGCTCGAGGTAACGAACTCAATGCGAACATGAACATGGTGATGACTGAAAGATTCAATGTCGCTGGGGCAATGCTTGTGAAGCTCTTCGGTCGTCCAGCTGATGAGCAGAAGACCTTTCGAGATAGCGCCTTAGAAGTTCGTGACATTGGAATTGATCAAGCGATTTACTCGAGATTTTTCTTTATTGCACTTTCTCTCACCGCGTCGCTCGCAACTGCTTTCGCATATGGATTCGGTGGGGTTCAAGCACTGAATGGAACACTTGCTGTTGGAACGGTAGTTGCTATTACCGCGTACCTCTCGAGACTGTATGGACCGTTGACGCAGCTTTCAAACATCAACATTGACTACATGTCAGCAATGATTAGTTTTGAGCGTTTGTTTGAAGTTCTTGATCTTGAGCCAATGATTAAAGAAAGCCCAAATGCCTCGTCCGTACCAAGTGGACCGGCGAGACTTGAATTCGATCACGTTGTCTTCTCGTACCCAGGCGCAGAAGAGGTTTCGCTCGCATCACTAGAAGCTGTTGCAAAGCTTGAGAAAGTCGCCAAGACCGATGTCCTGCACAACCTCTCTTTTGTCGTTGAACCTGGAACCATGACTGCACTCGTTGGGCCA
>CAINVQ010000080.1 GCA_903854175.1 uncultured Actinomycetes bacterium
CGATCTCGTCGTTGGCATGTCACGTTCTGGAACTGCGCCCGAAGGTTGCGTTAAATCATTTGCAGTAGATGTTTCGAATTCAGCATCTGTCAATGAAGCTGTCAAAGCATCAATTGAAGAATTTGGTCCTGTGGAAGTTTGCGTTGTCAACGCAGGAGTTACTCGAGATGGCCTCGCAATGCGCATGACTGACGAGCAGTGGCGAGAAGTTATGGCGACTGACCTCGATGGAGCTTTTTACACTGCTCGCGCCACCATGGCTTCAATGGTTAGAAATCGACAGGGTTCAATAATCTTTATTGGATCAATTAGTCCATTTATTGGAGTCCCGGGACAAGCCAACTATGGAGCAGCAAAAGCAGGTCTCGTGGGACTTGCGCGCTCACTCGCTCAAGAAGTTGCTTCAAGAAGCATCACAGTAAACGTTGTTGCACCCGGTCTTATTGAGACAGATATGACAAGCGATCTTGGTCCAGCGAAAGATCAAATGATGGCAATGATCCCCATGGGACGCATTGGCCAACCATCCGATATCGCCGGAGTTGTCGGGTTCCTTGCCAGTAACCATGCGAGGTATATAACAGGAGCAGTAATTGCATCTGATGGTGGACTAGCGCTCGGTCACTAGGTGGCCATTTTTTTGCTGGTTATTTAGTACGATTACACGAGACAAATTAAGGGGTTAACCATGGACCGTAACGAAGCATTCGCAAAATTGACCGACAACGTCGTTGAAGTACTCGCCGTTGACCCAAGTGCAGTCACAATGGAAGCTAACTTCTTTGACGATCTCGGAGCAGACAGCCTCGACCTTGTTGAGCTAGTAATGGCTCTTGAAGAGACCTTTAACGTTGAAGTAGGCGAAGATGAACTCAAGGACATCTCAACTGTTGGCGCTGCGTTCGAACTGATTTTCGCCAAGCTCTAGTGCAAGTAGCAGTTACCCCTACCGGCCCGATTCAGGGACGTCGAGTTGCTGTAACTGGTATCGGAGCGATTAGCTGCGCTGGTGTAGGAGTAGATGCACTCTGGCAGGCATTGCAAAGCAGTACTCCCCCCGCCTCAAAGCGAATTGGCGAATTTGACGCTTCGCATCTTGGTGGACCTAAAGAACTTCGTCGACTAGACCCATTCACTCTCTATGGCTTAATGGCCGCGCAAGAAGCCTGGGAGCAAAGTGGACTTGAAGGACCAATTGTTGATGGTGGATCACTCGTAACTACTGGCATTGGTGGACTTCAAACAGTTATAGAGCAGTACCGAGTGTTAACTGAAAAAGGACCTGATCGAGTTTCTCCATTTATGGTTCCAATGATGATGCCTAACGCCGCAACAGCAGCAGTTTCAATGCGTTACGGACTCGGTGGACCGGCAGAGACAGTAACTACTGCGTGTGCCGCTGGAACTCACGCAATTGGAAATGCCGCAAGACTCATTGCATCAGGGCGATGCAGCGTTGTTGTTGCCGGTGGAGCTGAAGCGGTAATGGTTGACATTGCTGAAGCTGGATTCAAAAACATGACTGCGCTCAGTAATGAAGGTCTTTCGCGCCCCTTTGACGTAAATCGAAATGGTTTTGTCATGGGAGAAGGCGCTGGGATTTTGATCCTTGAAGACTGGGACCACGCTCTGGCTCGAGGAGCAACAATTCTTGCCGAAGTTATTGGTGCTGCTTCAACTGCAGACGCCCATCACATAACTGCACCAGACCCAGAAGGTAACGGAGCCGTTCGATGCATGGAGCTTGCTCTCAGTGACGCCGCGATAACTCCTGAGGATGTCTCTCATATCAATGCCCATGGAACATCAACGCCACTTAACGATCTTGGTGAGTCCGTAGCAATGAGTCGAGTCTTTACAAATGGTGTTCCTCCAATTACTTCAATTAAGGGTCACCTTGGACATTCACTTTCAGCTGCTGGAGCCCTCGAAGGGGTTGCCTCAGTGCTCACACTCCTAAATCAAGTAATTCCACCAACCGCAGGAACTACAGAAGTTGATCCAGCAATTGGACTTGATGTTGTTTTGGGTTCACCGAGAAAAACAGATGTGGAAGTTGTGCTTTCCAATTCATTTGGTTTTGGTGGACACAACGGAAGCGTTATCTTCCGACGATTCCACGCTTAGTTTTCAAACCAGTCTTCACTGCGACGAGCAACCAGGCTGTTCTCAAACGCCCACTTCGCATTTCCAATAAATGCTCCGAGTCGCGCCGGATCTTTTATCCCTGGGCTCACTTCGACGCCTGAACGAACATCAACGCCCCAGACGGGATAGTTCTGAACGACATCAGCAACATTGACATCACTGAGTCCACCGCCAGCAATGATTGGAGTTCTAAGCGCATCATCTGAAAATACTTCCAACGAGTCAACTAAATCCTCGTAAATATCGTTATCGGGCATCAATAAGTAATCAGCTTGTGGAATTGGAATCTCAGAGCTGTAGTCAAAATCACTTGGAACGCTTCTGATTATTGTATTAACCCGCTCTGCAATGTATTCAAGTTGCGTGCTGGAGCAGGGACCTTCAATTTGAACAATGCTTAAACCAAGAGTATTAACAATCTCAACAATTCTTTCCGGCATTTCATTTCGGAATACTCCAACTGATAGAGCACCAATAGGTAAGCGGCGAATGATGTCGTGAGCATGAGTTGGAGAAATCTGCCACGGAGTTGGAGCAAAATCAAAGCTAACTGCGGATGCTCCAAGTCCAATTGAAAAGAGTGCATCTTCTTCGGTTGTAATACCTGAAACCTTTATGAATAGGCCATCAAGAATTAAACGCATTTACAAATCGACTTCCACTGTTACGTCAGAAAAAGCTGACAACACATCAGCGTCAAGAAGAGTTCGATGAGCAATCGCTAGTGCCACAACAGAACCGTTGACCTCAGAAGCACTCGTGATTCCCTTTGGACCGTCAGGTCCTTTGGAAGAGACCACTTCATTTATGCGATCAATCGATGGTCCGGTAATTCGAACCATCCTCCATGGAACGCTGGAACCACGTGCGTCAAGTCGACCAACAAGTTCTTGTCCAGTAAAGCAACC
>CAINVQ010000081.1 GCA_903854175.1 uncultured Actinomycetes bacterium
GCCGGGAACTCCTATGAGCGAGATTCCTATTGACATTGCGTTCATTGGGTCTTGTACCAATAGTCGAATTGAAGATTTACGAATTGCAGCTGAAGTTCTTCGAGGCAGAAAAGTTGCGAGCAGTGTTCAGCTTCTCGTGGTGCCAGGGTCGATTGCTGTTAAAGAAGAAGCTGAGCGTGAAGGTCTCGACAGGATTTTCCTAGCCGCTGGAGCTGAATGGCGAGGAGCTGGGTGCTCAATGTGTCTCGGGATGAATCCAGACATTGCTGGGCCGGGACAACGCACCGCATCAACGTCCAATAGGAACTTTGAAGGTCGACAGGGCCCCGGAGCACGTACCCACCTCGTTTCACCAGCGGTCGCCGCAGCGTCAGCTGTTGCGGGCAAATTCTGTGATCCGAAGAATCTTGCAGGAGTGAACTAGTGGAAAAATTTATTGTTCATGAAGGCATTGGCATCCCACTTCGCAGAAACAATGTTGACACCGATCAAATTCTCCCATCAAAGTTTTTGAAAATTTTGACCAAGACAGGTTTTGACGGTGCGCTCTTTGCCTCGTGGCGAGCAGATGATGATTTCATTTTGAATCGCCCGATATACGAAAAGGCAACGGTTCTTGTTGCTGGACCAGACTTCGGAATTGGTTCATCAAGAGAAGCTGCGGTATGGGCATTACAGAATTACGGAATCCGCGCAGTCATTGCACCACGCTTTGGTGACATCTTTCGAACAAATGCAGGAAAGTCTGGACTGCTCGCAGTGGTGCTCGATGAGCAAAAAGTGAACGAACTCTGGGACTATCTTGATGCGAATCAAGGAGCTTCAGTAGTTGTTGATCTTGAGAATCGTGAAGTACGTGCGGGCAAGAGTTTTAGCGCAACATTTGAAATTGATGAGAACACAAGATGGCGCATGCTCAATGGCTACGACGAGATTGCACTAACCCTGGATTCAGATGAGCTAATCACTGCCTTTGAATCGCAGCGTCCGTCGTTTAAACCCGTTATTGCTTAGTGAACGTGTTCCTCAGCGGGGAACCAACCAGCACGACCAAGTAGTGCTGGCGTAACAATTGCGAGCTTCTCAGTGATGTACTGAGCAGCTTCAGTTAAACGATCAAAATTGAGCCCAGTGTCGATGCCACTTCGCTCAAGTAGGTATGTGAGGTCTTCACTCGCAATGTTTCCAGTTGCTGCAGGTGCGAACGGGCATCCACCAATTCCGCCAGAACTTGCGTCGAGTGCGAGCACACCCATTTCGTATCCCGCGAACGCATTGGCGTATCCAGTGTTACGGGTGTTGTGTAAGTGAAGTCGAAGAGGCAGCGAAGTAACTTCTTTCACTCCGCCGACTAAGCGACGAACATCTTTAGGTGTTCCAACACCAATGGTGTCGGCGATTGCGATTTCGTCAACGCCCATTTCAGTTGCAGCTTTTGCGATGCTCGCGACTTGTGACGTTGAAACTTCACCTTCGAATGGACAGCCAAAGGAGGCACCAATAGTTGTAGTGACTTTGATGCCTTCAGCTTTAGCGCGCTTAACCATTCCTTCAAGATTCGTTAGTGATTCTTTGATGGTCTGGTTTTGATTGCGCTGGGAAAATGTTTCAGTGGCAACGATGACAATGTTTGCCTCATCTACTTTGGTTGCAAAAGCGCGGTCAAGCCCACGCTCGTTCATTACGAGGCCAATGTAGCTAACGCCATCAACGCGTGGCACTCCAGCCATAACCGCCTCAGCATCACCCATCTGGGGAACTCGGTCTGGTCGCGCAAAGCTCACGGCTTCTATGCGCTTGTGACCAGCTCCAATGAGAAGTTCAATGTAAGTGAGCTTGTCCTCAGTAGAGATGATCTGTTTTTCGTTTTGTAATCCATCACGAGGCCCAACTTCAACAATTATCATCGAACTCTCCTTTTAGAGTGGTGCTGCATTGATTATATGCAATATTCATTGATTCGCTCACTGAACATAAAACTATTGAAATACATAACTCCTGATGAAATTACTTTTACAGAACTGTATGTATGCAAATAACTAACTAATTGTATTCAATAGCGAGATTTAGCTTTGGAGTACGACATTAACGGGCCCTTCGCCTCGTTGAATTTTCTCAACCTGCAACGCAATAAGTCGCGCCATTCGAGGTGTCATGGCAGTTGAATTTCCTCCAACATGCGGAGAAATGATTACGTTGGGCAAGCTGAAAAGGACATGACCATTTGGAAGTGGTTCTGGATCCGTGACATCTAGAGCCAATCGAAGTCGCCCGTTTGTGGCCTCTTTAACAAGTGCAGCGGTCAATGCCACAGGTCCTCGTGAAATATTTACAAGCAGTGCGCCATCTCGCATGGATGAAAGAAACTCTTCGTTTATTAAACCAACTGTTTCGTTATTGAGTGGGACCGCGACAACAACTATGTCGGCTTGAGCAAGAAGTGAGTGAAGTTTGTCAAGTGAATGAACTTCGCCGTTTTCTGTAGTCCTTGCATTTTTGGCAACACGAAGAATATTCACTTCAAATCCCTTAAGGCGGTCTTCAACAGCTTGTGCGACACCTCCGTAGCCAACGAGCAGTACTGTCCGATCTGCAAGGCTTTCGTATCGCGCCGGAGCCCAAACCCCTTTGTCAGCAGCCAGAATGAAGTCCTTTATTCCGCGCTGGGATGCAATTATTAGACCAAGTGCGAGCTCTGCGGTTGAAGTCTCATGAACGGATGCAGCATTTGCGAATACGTGGCCTTTTGGTAAATGATCGGCAACGCCGTCAAAACCAACAGATTGACTCTGAACAAGTTTTGTTTTCACTCCTTTAAGAGCACTCAGCAATTTTGGTGAGCTCATGTATGGGGGGACAACAATGTCGATTGTCGAATAAGGGCTAGGAGACTGCAGGTCCCACTGAACAAAGTTTGCCTGACATGAAAGGGCGTTAAGAGCTGTCTCGAGTTCAGGCGTTGGGAGGCTGACAATGGGTACTGGCTCACTCATGCGTAGGAGCATATCCACAAAACATCAGTAATTTCAGGGAAATTGCTGGGAATATTTTGCATGCAATTTTGAGTATTACTTACTTTTTGCTACTCGCGAGTGCGCGACATTTCCTTGGTTTTTTAATTTAGTTTTTTGATAATCCCTTAATCCATTGGAGAATCTTGGAAAAACCAGGTAATTAACGAATCGGTAACAAATTGTGACAGTTTCACGAATTGCTCGAATGAATTCCATGGTATACATTGCATCTAACTAAAACTACTCAGGGGGTAGATATGAAAAGTAGTAAAGGAATGACAATGCGTGTTGTCGCAGCGTTGGCGGGAGCCACCATGCTGTCTTCACTCATTGCAGCACCAGCATTTAGTTCAGACTCTGCTTCAGTTACAGCAGCTAAGACTGAACTTGCTAAGTACGCAGCAGTGCCTAAGTGGGTTGCACCAGGACCAAACATCAACGCTAAGGCAATCTCAAAGAACAAGACAGTAATGATCGTTCCATATCTTTTGGCGATTCCTTACAACGCTGGTTTTGCGGATGCTGTAAAGCTTGCTAACACAAAGGCCGGATTCAAGAAGACCACAGTATGGGCTTCAGACGGTTCAGTTACAAGCTGGGCTGCTGGAATCACCCAGGGTATTGCTGACAAAGTTGCTGTAATCGACCTCATCTCAGGTGTTGCTGCTGCTTACGTTGAGCCACAGATTGCTCAAGCTCGTGCAGCTGGAATCATTGTTATTGGTTCAACCAACGATGACCCTTCAGTTCCAACACCTTCGTATCTTTCTGGTGTTGTTCCACTTGACTACGCACTTGCAGGAAAGCTTGAAGCTGACCAGGCAACTGTAAGCACCGGTGGAAACGTGAACTGCATTATCGTGACTTCAACTCAAGTACCACCAAGCCTTTCAATGACACCAGTTGTTGAAGCTCGCGTGAGTGCACTTGGCGGAAAGTTCGTAACTATTAACGTGCAGCCAGCTGACTGGGCATCTCCAACTATTGGAATTGCTGCTCAGGTTCAGGCAAAGATTGCTGCTGACCCAACCATTAACTACGTACTTCCTAACTACGACGGTGAAGCGCCGCTTGTACTTGCAGGAATCAACGCAGCTGGTAAGGCCGGCAAGATCGGTGTTGCTTCATTCAACGGAACACCTGACGCCATGAAGTTGGTTCAGGCTGGAACACTTGAAATGAACGTTGGAGAAGACTTGGCATGGGCTGGTTACGCAACCACTGACGCCAACCTCCGCGCACTTCTCAAGCCAAAGGCTGTTGGAGTTACATACAACGAGCACCTTCCATTCATCATCTTCACAAAGAAGAACGCAAACAATGTTGGTGTACCACCAAACTTGACTGATGGATACGGAAATGTTCACCTCAACTACCTAAAGGTATGGGGAGTAAAATAATCTTCCTCTCGTAGGAAATTATTAAGAATTATGAACGTAAGGCCGACTTGGAGTGACCAGTGCAAAACACTGTAACTATTTCTAATGTTTCACAGCACTTCGGTGCTGTGAAGGCATTGGACCAAGTCGGCCTTTCGCTTCGCTCTGGCGAAGTGCGTGCCCTTATTGGTGCGAACGGTAGTGGAAAGTCAACACTTGTAAAAGTGATTGCTGGGTATCACACACCAGACAGCGGTGAAATTGAAGTAAACGGAACAACGTGCAGCCTCAGTGACGCACGTGGTATTCGCGAATTATGGAAAGTCTCAATTGTCCACCAAGACCTCGGACTAATTGATGGACTCAGTATCTTGGAAAATTTTCTTCTCTACGATTTCTCCTCTAGCAATGATCTAAAGATCAGCTGGGGCGAACAAAGCAAAATAGTTTCCAAGTTTTTAGAACGCTTTGGCGTCAAAATCTCTCCTTTCCGAAAGATCAATGAATGTTCACGTGTTACGCGTGCGCTCATTGCCCTTGCTCGTGCAGTGTGGATTCTCGAAGCAGACGCTCGAATCACTGGCGAAAATGCTGCAACAACAACGGGAACGCTCATCTTGGACGAGCTCACAGCATTCCTAAGCATTGAAGAAGTACAACTACTCAAATCTGTCATTAAGGACATTGTCGCAAGCGGATTCAGTGTTCTATTTGTATCTCACGACCTCGATGAAATTTTGAGTTTCGCTGATCAAATTACTGTTCTTCGTGATGGCCGCTGCGTAGCTGACCAACCAACTCAGGGTGTCAGCAAAGATGAACTCTTCGCTCTTATCGCCGGACGTTCAGTCGATGAACTGAAAGATGCGCCTGCATCTGACTTCACAAGCCTTGATGAGAGCAAGAAGATCACTGTTGAAGGCCTTACATCAAGCGACCGAAGTCTCGGACCTATCAATTTTGACTTTGCACCTGGTGAAGTAATTGGACTCACTGGACTCGTTGGCTCTGGCTATGAGCTCGTTCCATATTCAATGTTCGGATCGGACAAGGGCTCGGTAGGCGAGCTAACAATTGAAGCAGGAAAAATTAAAATTGAACGCTTGACCCCGCCACACGCAATTGAACTTGGAATTGCGCTCGTGCCTGGCGACAGAAGTACTCAGGGACTATGGAGCGACATGACTATCGCTGAAAACCTGACCGCAACAGACAAAGAGCAAAAACTAAATCCTTGGTTAATTTCATGGAAGCGAGTATGGGGTCGCGGAAATGAAGTTGTTAAAGAATACGCAGTGAAGGCTCCAAGTTCACACACAAAAATTGTTCAGCTCAGTGGTGGTAACGCACAACGAGTCATGATGGCAAAAGGCATTACTGCAAAGCCAACTATTTTGTTGCTTCACGAGCCGGTGCAAGGTGTTGATGTTGGCTCTAGAAGCCACATCGCAGATGTAATCCTTGATCGTGCATCTAACGGCCTTGCAGTTGTATGCGCAAGTGGTGACCACGAATTCTTGGCGCAAGTTGCGACTCGAGTTTTGGTCTTTAGCCATGGACAGATTGTCAATGAGTTGAAGCCAAAACAGGGGCAGCAATTCGTTGGTAAAGATGAAATTGTCTACGCCTGTCAGAACAAAACAACCGTCAACGTTCAATAACCCTAGAAAGGTAAGAAATGTCCATCTCAGATACTTCTGCAACCAATAGCAACGCAGATGTAACCAAGATCAAGAAAAGCTCTTCGTCAAAGAAGTATGCACGCTTAGACCTTCTCGAACGTGTTTGGCTGATTCTTGTTTGGGCGTTAGCAATCGCAGTTTTTGGTGCTCTTCGTCCTCACACATTCTTAACGGTCACAACATTCTCAGGAATGTTTGGACTCAACGCAACGCTCGCAATTTTGGCGCTCGGACTAATTATTGTTCTCCGAGTTGGAGAGTTTGACCTTTCAATTGCCGCAAACCTTGTTGTTTCTTCAGAAGTAATGGGAATATTGAACGCGCAGCACCATGTTTCGCTACTACTTGCAATGATTGTTGCAATTGTTGTTGGTGGAGCTATCGGGGCCTTCAACGCATTCATTATTTTGAAATTCAAAATTGACTCATTCATTGCAACGCTTGGTATGGGATCAGTACTTTCTGGAATTGCATTATGGATTACAGGTGGAACGGCTCTTACAGGCCTTTCGCAGGCGCTTGTTAACGGTGTTGTTATCCGTCGCCTCTTTGGTATTTCATACGAGTTCTACTACTCACTAGTTCTCATGATGGTGCTTTGGTACGTGTTCCGTTACACCGCAATTGGTCGCCGTCTTTTGTTCGTTGGTAAGAACAGAGAAGTAGCCCGTCTTTCTGGAGTCCATGTTTCTCGAATCCGTTTCGGTGCTTTCACTGTGGCAGGAATGATTGGCGCACTTGCTGGAATTGTTTACTCGGGAACTTCTGGAACAACGAACCCATCTGCTGGACTCGTGTACTTGCTCCCTGCATACGCAGCAGCGTTCCTAGGTGCGACATGCATTGACATTGGAGACTTCAATCCAATTGGAACTGTGGTCGCAGTGTTCTTCCTTGTTACTGGGGTTCAGGGACTCGCCATGCTTGGCGTTGGAAACTTCGTTCAGGACATCTTCTACGGTGTGGCACTGATTCTTTCAGTAGCAGGGTCTCAGTACCTCGCGCGCTCTAAGGCTCGTCGAGTCATTTCAACTGAATAGCTAACTTCTTTTAAGAAGTAGTTTCAGCTGCAATTAAATAACTGGTGAGAGTCCGCCGTCAACGCTGATCCCTACGCCCGTGATATAGCTGGCACGAGGTGACAAGAGGTACGTTGCGATATCAGCAAACTCTTCTGAACGACCGAAGCGACCGAGCGGAATAGGCATGGTCTTGGCAGTGTTCACGTAGAACTCTTCTTCAGAGATGCCCTGCCCAACAGCGCGTCGAGCCCACTGGCCAGAAGCCACGAACCCTACGAGGAGTGCGTTAACACGGATGCCACGAGGGCCAAGCTCATTAGCCATTGTTTTGGTCAGAGTAAGCCCTGCTGAGCGAGTAGCTGAAGTCGGGGTGGAGCCCGCTCCTGGCGCTCTGGCGCTGTTTGAGAGGGTATTGATGATAACTCCATTGGACTTTTCGAGATGTGCTGTGGCGTAACGGATTGCCCTGACTGTTGACATGATCTTTAGATCAAAGTCTTCTTGCCAGTCAGCATCAGTTGAGTCTTCGAGACGGATGGAACTAGCACGACCGGCGTTATTAACTAGTCCGTCAATGCGACCGTATTTACTTGCGCTGGCATCAATGAAAGCTTCGATATCTTCCTTCTTCGTAACGTCAGCTTTGAAACAGAGTGAATTATCGCCAAGAAGTTGACGTGCGTTTTCGAGTCGAGCTTCATCTCTCCCACACACCGCTACATTTGCTCCTTCACTAATCAAGTTCTTCGCGAGGGCTAAACCAATTCCGTCGGTTCCACCAGTAATGAGAATGCAGTGATTTTTTAATTGAAGGTCCATTTAATAAGTCTATTAGCGCTGAATAAAGTTGTATTGACTTCACATATGATTTCAAAATGAGCACTTCTGAGCCTGGAGCTTCAGCCAATCAACGCAAAGTAGTTGTGGCAATGGATAAATTCCGTGGGAGCGCGAGCGCTACTCAAATGAATGATGCAGTTACAAAAGGACTTGAATCAAATGGTTGGTCCGTTACTACCAGATTGATCTCTGACGGAGGCGAAGGCTTTCGCAGTTGTTTTGAGGGTGAAGTTGTATTCATATCTGCCCCTGATGCGTATGGAACTTTGAGATCAGTACCGCTAACTATCAGTCAGATTCATGGTGAACGAGTCGGCGTTCTTGAAGTTGCAGAAATTGTGGGCTATACAAAGTCGGACCCGACCCCTGAAGACGCTTTAAATGCTTCGAGCAGAGGCGTTGGGGTTGCATTACTTGAAGCAGAGAAGTTGAATGTGAGTTCAGTGTTGCTGGGACTCGGTGGTTCATCAACCTCTGACGGAGGACTTGGCTGTTTTGAAGTTCTTAAGGCAAACAAGTCTTCACTCTCCATCACTGTGGCTACAGACATAACGGCAGTTTTCTCTGGTGCTATTCGCTACGCCAAACAAAAGGGTGTTATCGAAAGAGATCTATTTAAAATTGAGGACCGGCTTAAAGAGCTCGCTATGTTTTACAAAAATGAATGCAATGTAGATGTTGAGCAGATCCAAGGTGCAGGAGCTGCAGGAGGCATTGGGGGCGCGCTCGCTGTGCTTGGTGCAGAACTCCGTAACGGATTTTCAGTCATTGCAGAAGCGACTGAGTTTGATTCGCTTGCTCAGAGTGCAGACCTGGTCGTTACTGGCGAGGGCAGATTTGATCTGGGGAGCCTAGAAGGCAAAGTTGTGTCGTCAATTTGTGAGCGAAGTGGTTCGACACCAGTTCTTGTCCTTTGTGGGGAATATGACAAAGATGCCAAGGATCATTTTTCGCGTAGATTTCCGCAAGGAAGATTAATCAGCTTTACCGAGCAATTTGGAAGCAGCCGCTCTTTCGAGTCGCCCGAGCACTGCGCAGAAGAGATTGCGAAAGAACAGAAGTAGCTAGTGCTAACAGTTCGCTGAAACACGAATTTATATAGCAATTCGTTGAGTGATTAGTTCAGTCAAATGCTTTGTTATCTTGTGCCTAGGGGGTAATTATGAAAAAGCAA
>CAINVQ010000082.1 GCA_903854175.1 uncultured Actinomycetes bacterium
CGTTGCTTCAATGAAGGCAACTTCGCCTTCACGCCAGAGTTTTGCGTTGATGCCCATTGGGTTCGAGTCGCCAGAAACTACAGAGTCGGCAAAGAGCTGATGTTTTTCATCACGACCATCATTGGGTACCGTCATCTTGTAATCGTCAAGAGCACCACTGTGAACTTCTCGAACACGATTCGGAGTTTCTTTAAGTTCTTCGTGCAGCTCTTTTGCGTGCTTTGTAATACGTGAGAGCTGTTCTTCGCTTAGCTCACTAAGCAAAAACTCGTGACCTAATTCTCGAAGCGCCCCTGCGGCTTCAGCTCGTAGCTTTTCTATCGACACTATTTACCGACGTAGTACTTGTCACCTACAGAGAGTGCGCGGTCGAGTCGGCTAAGACCTTCACGAGCTTCTTCTGCGGTGATGGTGCATGGTGGCACCACGTGGAGTCGGTGGAAGTTAGCGAAAATAAGTAAACCTTCCTTACGACACGCAGCGATTAACTCGTTCATGGCAGGCGAGCTTGCGCCGTATGGTGCAAGTGGCTCTTTGGTGTCACGGTCACTCACGAGGTCGAGAGCAAAGAACACACCAAGGCCACGAACTTCACCAATGATCTTGTGCTTCTTGGCAAGCTCTAAGAGGCCAGGGCGAAGAACTTCATCGCCAATTTTCTTTGCGTTTTCAACAATGCCTTCTTCTTGCATGGTTTCAATTGCGGCAACTGCTGAAGCGCAGGCGAGTGGGTGACCCGAGTACGTAAGACCACCGGGGTACACACGATCAGCAAATGTTGCACATATTGCTTCATTGATTACAACGCCACCAAGTGGGAGATAACCAGAGTTGACACCCTTAGCGAATACAACAAGATCGGGCTTAATGCCTTCACCGAGGTAACCAAACCATTCACCGGTGCGACCAAAGCCACACATCACTTCGTCAGCAATGTAAACAATTCCGTACTTGTCACAGAGTTCACGAACACCAGCTAAGAACCCCTTGGGCGGAACCATGATTCCAGCTGTTCCAGGAACTGTTTCGAGAATGATTGCTGCAAACGCTGCTGGACCTTCAAACATGATTGTGTTTTCAAGATTTGCAAGTGCGCGTTCGCACTCTTCTTGCTCAGTTGTTGCGTTGAACATTGAACGGTAGAGAAATGGACCAAAGAAGTGAACGACTCCAGAAGAACCGTTGTCGTTTGCCCATCTGCGAGGGTCACCAGTCAGGTTGATAGAAGTTGATGTTGCACCGTGGTAACTGCGGTACTGAGCGAGTACTTTGTGGCGGCCAGTGTGAAGTCGAGCCATACGAATAGCATGCTCCACTGCTTCGGTTCCACCATTTGTGAAAAATACTTTTGCTGCTCCATCAAATGAGCGGTCAAGAATGAGTTCTGCAGCGCGGTAGCGAGATTCATATCCATGCTGGGGGGCAATCGTTGCAAGCTTTGCTGCTTGTTCTTGGATTGCTTTAATAACTTTGGGGTGCTGGTGACCAATGTTGGTATTTACAAGTTGTGACGAGAAGTCCATGTAGGTGTTACCGGCTTCATCGGTTACATAGACACCCTCGGCGCTCTTGACCATTAATGGGTTGAGTGTTGCCTGTGCGGACCAAGAGTGGAAAACGGAGGTTTTTTCGCGCTCAATTCTGCTGAGTGATTCACGGTCGGTGGCCATACTTATTCCTTTGGTTATCTACGTAAACGCTAACGCATTTACCCAAAGTTCGGGTTCTGCAGTGGTGGGGCTAGTAAGAATCGAACTTACGACCTCGTCATTATCAGTGACGCGCTCTAACCGACTGAGCTATAGCCCCGCAGGGGTACCAATCTACACCAGACCACAAGGTGCTTTAGAAGCGCGTGGGGTCAAAGAGTTTTGACGCAATTGATTGACTGGCTGTTGCCAGCAGCGTCCCTTTCTCGCTCCATAAAAATGCGGTCCCTTGTGCGAACCCTCCACTCAGTGCGTACATGTGCATCTCGCAAAGCACCCACTCAGTTGGCTCCAATGTTGCAATTCGAATTGTGTTGTCAAGGCTTCGCCCCATGGTGTGTTTACCGAGTGGCTGGCTGACACCACCCGCAAGAAAGTCACCAAAGATCGCGAGGGTTGCTGCTGAGGGCTCAAGATGACCTGGGACACGCGACCAGAATGCTGAAACCGGAGAACCCGGAGATCCGTCCATGTCCTCATATCTGCGACCAAGCGCAATACGAGTTTCTACGTGGTCAAAGATTGAATTATCAAATCGCACGGGCATAACTCGAGGACGAGACTCTTCAGGCGAGACAACATCAATCATGTCAAGCCATGGAACCTCAGAGCTGAGTATTCCAGTACCGAGTGCGGCATTCACTGTCAAAATTTCTCGGTCCTCAACGAAAGCAGTGGCTCGAGCCTGTGTCACGTGACCACCAGCAACAACAAGATTTGTTTTTATGTTCACTGTTGAGCCAAGCGGAGCGTAAGAAAGATACTGTGCTGTGGCCCAAACAGTTGGCCGTCCGCTCGCTACTTCTAAAGCCACCAAGCTTGATGCAAGTCCACATCCTCCGAACATAAATTTGCCCGGTGTCATGATTCGCTCTGTAACCTCCAGGGTCCAGGTGTCCTCACTCGTCTGATTCATTCCAAGAAAAGTCTTTGCATC
>CAINVQ010000083.1 GCA_903854175.1 uncultured Actinomycetes bacterium
ATCGTTCTGTATTCTCCTCGGCGTCTTTGATAATTGCCGCATTAGCGATTTCAATAGATTCGTAAAGACTCTCAACTGTGTCTTTTTCTTGAAAGCCATCGCGAACAATAGTTACCGTAATGTCAGATGCCACTTCACCAGCAGCGTGACCACCCATTCCGTCTGCAATAATCGCAATTTGGTTATCTGCGTAGATGGCATCCTGGTTGGTCGCACGTACGACCCCAGTGTCTGTTGCAGCGGCGTAGCGCCAGCGCGTCAACGAACAACCTCAAACAAGACACCGCCGACTTGAACAATGTCTCCACGCTCAAGGTGAACGCGACCCTTTACGATTTGCTGGTTTACATAGGTGCCGTTTGTTGATTGCAGGTCTTCAATTGATAATTCCCCTGAATCACTAGCGATTCGCGCGTGGCGTGATGAAAGAAAATTGTCATTCATCTGCAAATCACATTCTGGACTCCTGCCAATCGTGATTGCAGTGTCAACGTCAAGCCGCTGTCCAGCGCGGTCTACGGGTTCAATAAATTCAAGTTTTAGATTCTGTGATCGCCTACGTCCTCCGGCTGCTTCATCGGGGGGGCGAACCTGGATGGTCGCCACGCGAATTACGCGAGCGAAAAATAACAGCGCAACAACCATGACCAAAATTTGCAGTGGGCGAACCACTGCGGCGTAGTTCGATGCCGCGAAGAAAATCAAGCTAACTCAATCCGAAAATGAACAAGTCCAACGGTTATGTCGTCACGGGGTGAAAGCGATACAGCTGTAATTTTGTGTCCGTTGACATAGGTGCCGTTTGTTGACTGCAGGTCACGAATAGCAATGCCCTCACTTGTGCGCCAGACTTCTGCGTGTCGTCTCGAGGTGTTTGTATCATTGATAACTACATCAATATCTGGGCTTCGACCAATAATCAGTGGACGATCACCAATTGCAAATGATCTTCCATCTGCACAAATAAGGCGTGGCTCGCTTTCTCCACCAACAAATTTCGTCTCAACTTCAATGTTTCCAGTTTTTAGTTCATCATCAATGAACACTTCGACCGCAACAGGTCCAACAAAGTTATAGCCCTCGTTGAGTGCGTGCTGACGAACAGATTCTTCTAGTTCAGCAATGAGTGCTTTTTGAAAACCATTAAAGCGCTCGGCATCTACTGAGCTGAGCCATACCTGGACATTGTTTGGAGAAATTGGCCCATTGCTTGAAAGACGTCGAGACAGGTCAATTTCTCGAATGATTCTTGTTCCGATTTCAATTGGCTGCAGAGCATTTTTGAATGGGCGTGACAACGTCCGCTCAAAAAGTCGTTCGAGACGATTCTCAACATTTTTTAATGCCATATACCTCCAACTGTACCGGGCCCAGAGGGGGCAAAAGCGCTGTAATTAATACGGTTTCCTTATTCAAGTAATGTTGCTAGTTCTCGGGCGAGTGGCGAAATGGCAGACGCGCTAGCTTCAGGTGCTAGTTCTCGAAAGGGAGTGCGGGTTCAAGTCCCGCCTCGCCCACCACAGCATCCTTTGATGACCAAGGCTCAATCTCAGTACTTTCGTTACACTCAGAGTTATGAGTCAGATGCCAATCACCAAGCCGCAGCAGCAGCGCGCGATTGAAACTACAAATCGTATTCTTGAGGCTGCATATGACATCGTTGCTTTCGATGGGTACCAAGCCCTAACAACAAATGCAGTCGCAGAACGTGCGAATGTAAATATTCGCTCGGTGTATAGATACTTTGAAGATAAAAATGCAATAATTTTGCGTTTAGCGCAAAATCAGCGTGACACTCGCGCACTCGAGTTTGGCGCACAATTTTACAAACTAAAAACTGCTGAAAGTTTGGAAGAGTGGATTAAGGAAACTGTTCGTACAGGGCTAAAGATTCGCACAGGTGATCCACGTGCAAATCCGCTGAATAAAGTTCTTCGAGCTATTCCTGAGTTTGCAGATTTCATCAAAGCCTCTGATGCTGAAGTTGAGGAGGGCCTCGGGCGTGCGTTGCGTTCGCGATTTCCTTTGCTTAGCGTTCAAAGAAGCAAGTTCGCGGCACGAGTCTGTTACGACTTAGCTACTTCATTTCTAGACAACATTGAATTAGCGGGCAAGAATGTTGATGACTATTTCAATGAGACATGCCATGCCGCAACTCTTTATCTTCATTCACTTGAAGAGGATTAGTAGCTACTGGTTTATAACTACGTAGTGCGTGTGAGAAGTAATTAGCATTGCGAGTGGAACACCAAGGGCTACCGCCCAGACCAAAACCCATTGACGTGTTGTCGCTTTTTTTACATCACGACGAGTGTGTGAAAGCCAGTCTCTAGGAGCAAGTGATGCAGTTTCCACAATGTGTCCAAGTACGTGAATTGTCATGACAATAAACCACAGAACAAAACTTGCTTTGTGAAAGAAAAACATTTGGTCGTGGAGATGTTGAGGAAGTAGAACAAGCACTACACCAGACGCGATAACAATGATTGTCAGAACAATCAGAACCGGACCAAGTATTCGCAAAACAATTGGTGGTGCACCCTTGCTGCGGTACTCCTCATCACCTAAGTAATACTTGGCGAATCTCCAGGATGTAGTCCCTACCTTAAGCAACACGAGAGGGATTATTAGAGAACCAATAAAAACATGTGGTGTTAGCAATGGTCCAACTTGAAGAATTGTCACACCTTCAATCGCCAGCAAAATAAAAATGATGGCTGCAACTGCTGCGGTAAGACGAGCGTTCCCCTCCACTCCAGCTTTCTTGCTGGAGTGGAGGGGAACAGACACGTTTTGCTCAGAAGTCATTTTTTGCTACGTGGTTTGACTAGTAAAGCTTCACAGTTGAGTGAATAAAGTTAACGAGTGGTGTTGGAACCTTCGGTGTTACTGGTGCAGAGAATGCAAGGAAAATATATGACCCAGCAACCCATGCATCAAGACGGACACTGCCAGCCTTAACAGTTGAGCCCAGTCCGTCTTCTTTACCATTTCCAAAGTCGAGGTAGTCCGTTACACCAGCAACTGGTGTTGCCTTCATTGCACCAGCTGAATCTTTTGCCATCCATGTCATGTACTGAGCTGCGGTCATAACTGGCTTTCCTGGTGCAGCTTGTGCGGAGAGCTTTGCAATATCAGAAGGGCTCACGCACCCAACAACGAGCGCCTTTGCACCGAAGTCAATAGTTGTTCCGAGGGAGTTAGCTGCGTTTGCTGATTCTTTTTTGTAGTTGTAGGGAGTAACCACTGGTGTAGTTGCAGCGGTGTAGCCATCAGCTACAACGAGCGCCTTCGTAATTGATGCACATGTTGCTGTTGATGCAGCACCAGCGGTAGTTACAACTGCCGATCCTGCAACTAATGATCCGCTGAGTACGAATAGAGATATGAGGGGTGTTATGAGACGACGCATATTTGCCTTTCAAGCTAAATGAATAAGACCCAATGTTAAGAGGAGAATTAGCAAAAAACAGAAAAACAGCGCAAAACTTACGAACTATTTAACGTTGCTCGATTAGTTCCATGTAGTCATCTCGCCAAAGATCAAAGTATTCCTCAGGTAGCAAAACTGCGTGGGTTGGCTTTAGTGCCTCAACAAACGGGCGTTCGTGACTAACAGCAACGATTGTGCCCTTCCACTGGCCCATCATCACCCCCAGGGCTTCAACACTGGCCGGGTCAAGGTTGTTGGTTGGTTCGTCAAGCAGCAAAAGGTTTGCGTCTGACGATGCAAGGAGTGCGAGAGCGAGCTTGGCACGTTCTCCTCCAGAAAGAGTGCCCGGCATTTGATGCGCGGCAGATCCTTTGAGCCCGAATGCCCCAAGCAATGCTCGGCGCTCAACTTCAGTAACAACGGTTGCGTTCTCTAGGTTGTCGAGCACAGACTTGCTGAAGTCAATCTGTTCGCTCTCCTGTGCAAAGTAGCCAACAGTTACATTTGCACCGAATTTCACAACTCCAGTTTGTGCTTTTTGTGTTCCCGCAAGACAGCGCAGTAGCGAAGACTTTCCTGCTCCGTTTTTTCCAACAATGACAATTCTGTCTCCGCGTCGAGTAATGAAGTTCATATCTCGAAGCACATCAAGCTTGTCGTATTTCACCGCAACGTGCTCAACGGTCATAGGGATGTCCCCACTTCGCGGAGGTTGCGGGAGTTTGAAGACAACCTTGCGCTCTTTTTTTGTAACTTCAATTCGGTTGTCTTCTAGTTTTTCAACTTTGCGGTCAAGAACTTTTGCGACTCGGGCACGGCTTGCAGTCTGGCCACGCATTCCATCCGCAAGAGTTTTCATCTTTTTGATCTGATCCTCTTGTTGTCCAGAGATCTTCTCTTCGCTCAGGCGGCGCTCTTCTTCTTGTTGTAAGAATTTTGAATAATTGCCCTTGTATTCACGAAGTTGACCATCACGTAGCGCGAGCACGCGCGTAATTGCTTTATCAAGAAGGGGTAAGTCGTGGCTAATGACGACAACTGTTCCACGAAATCGTTCGAGTTCGTCAAAGAGCCAGCGTTTCGCAGCTTTGTCAAGGTGGTTTGTTGGTTCGTCAAGAACCATTGTTTCTGGTTCTTCGTACAGCACACGCATGAGGTCAATTCGACGACGTTGTCCACCTGAAAGAGAGTCGAGATCTTCGAGAAGCAATTCTTCTTCGAGACCAAGTCCGGCGGCGAGTCGAGCTACTTCTGACTCTGCTTCATAGCCACCACGCTCGCGGAATGTTTCTTCGAGTGTTGTAAAACGTTCGATTGTTTCTTCAGTTGGATTTGCAGAAAGTTCGTGTCGTGCTTTTTGCATTTCTGCATCAATTGAGTCAAGACCTCGCGCAGAGAGAACATGTGAAAGGCCAATGGGCTCTACGCCAAGTCCACCGGGTACTGGTTCTTGTGGAAGGTGGCTGAGGGTTCCTTGATGCTGAACGGTTCCTGTAATACGAAGGTGCTCTGGCTGGTAGCCGAGCATCACTGAAAGGAGTGTTGATTTCCCTGCGCCGTTGTGGCCAACGAGTCCGACTTTGTCACCATTTCCAACAACAAATGAGACGGGAGTGAGAATACGGCGTGCACCGATCTCGATGCCCAAATCCTTGACAATGATCATTTAACGGTCGAGCAGATCAGCGTTCGCGCGAAGCTCGTCGCGGAAGTCGGGGTGGGCAATTTCGCTTAACGCATACCCGCGTTCACGTACAGATAGCCCCCGAAGGTCAGCGGCACCGTATTCAGTGACAATTACCCCAGCGAGTTGGCGTGGAGTTGTAACGGCAGAATACGGAAGCATTTCACCAATGATACGACTCTTTAGAACACCCCC
>CAINVQ010000084.1 GCA_903854175.1 uncultured Actinomycetes bacterium
CCAGAAATGATGGCACCAGCGTGACCCATCTTCTTTCCAGGAGGAGCAGTAACACCCGCAATGTATGAAACAACTGGCTTAGTCATGTTGGCCTTGATCCATTCAGCAGCACGCTCTTCTTCAGAACCACCGATTTCACCAATCATCATGACAGCTTTAGTTTCTGGGTCCGCTTCGAATGCAGCGAGGCAGTCAATGAAGTTTGTTCCAGGAACTGGGTCTCCACCAATTCCTACGCATGTGGGCTGACCAATACCTGGCTGGCTGAGTGCGTGCAGGGCTGGGTAGGTCAGAGTTCCAGAACGTGAAACAATTCCAACTGGTCCACCAGGCAGTGCCCTGTCCCCTGAAGGGATTCCACTGTTGCATTTTCCGGGGCTGATGATGCCCGGGCAGTTTGGACCAAGAAGTCGAACGCCAGGGAAATCTTCTACGAGACGGTTGTAGGTAACTGCTTCATCGTGAGCAGGGATTCCCTCAGTGATGCAAACAATAAATGTGATGCCACCTTCAGCGGCTTCAAGAATTGCTGCAGCAGCAAACTTTGGTGGAACTGAAACAAATGACGCAGTGGCGCCAGTTGCAGCGACTGCTTCTTTCACAGAGTTGAATACTGGAATGCCGTCAACGTCAGTGCCGCCCTTGCCTGGTGTTACTCCACCAACAATTTTGGTGCCGTAGCCACGGTTGCGAAGACCGTGGAAACGTCCCTGTCCACCGGTAATACCTTGAACAATTACCTTGGTGTTTTCGTCTACAAAAATACTCATCTTCAGTCCTTATTTCGTGAAGGCAACGGCACTACGTGCGGCTTCCAACATTGTGGGTTCCATAATCAATTTGTTGCTGAGGTGAGGGGCCAAAATTGAACGTCCCTCAACTGCGTTAGTTCCATCGAGTCGAAGAACAATCGGTGAATCAATCTTCACGCGCTTGAGTGCTTCAAGAACTCCGTTTGCCACATCGTCTACTCGGGTGATTCCACCAAAGATGTTTACAAAGATGACCTTTACCTTCGGGTCAGCGTTAATTACTTCCAGCGCTGAAGCCATAACGTCAGCGTTGGCGCCACCACCAATGTCGAGGAAGTTCGCAGCACTGCCACCTACCTGGTTAACAACATCCAGTGTTGACATCGCGAGTCCGGCACCGTTGGCAATAATTCCTACGTCGCCATCAAGGCCAATGTAGTTAAGACCTTTTTCTTTCGCCATCTTCTCGCGTGGGTCTTCAGTTTCAGTTGCGCGGTACTCTTCCCATTCTGGGTGACGATACGAAGCGTTTTCGTCGAGCGTGACCTTTGCGTCGAGGGCGTGCACCTTGTTGTCTGGGGTGAGAATAAGTGGGTTGATCTCTGCGAGGTCACAGTCACCCTGGGTGTAGCACTCATAGAGCTTTACAAGCAGTTGCGCTGCTTGTTCGCGAGCAACTTCATCAAGGTTTGCTTCTGCAACCCAGCGACGTGACATTTCAATGTCAAGACCGCGAACTGGATCAATTGAAATGAACGCAATGGCATCAGGGTTCTCTTCAGCAACAACTTCAATTTCGACACCACCCTGCGCGCTCAACATTCCGAGGTGCGTCTTGTTTGGGCGGTCGAGTGTGAACGATGCGTAGTACTCCTTCGAGATGTCACTCGAGCGTTCAATCCAAATACGACGAACGATGTGGCCCTTGATGTCGAGTCCAAGAATGTTTCCAGCGTGCAGGCGAACTTCCTCGATATTGTCAGCGAGCTTTACTCCACCGGCTTTTCCGCGTCCACCAACTTTTACTTGCGCCTTGACAACGACTGGGTAACCAATGCGCTCAGCAACCGCAACAGCTTCTTCCACTGTGTCAGCAACATCACCAGGTGATACCGCGATTCCATAGCGCGAGAAATACTGCTTGCCTTGATATTCAAAAAGGTCCATTTATTGTTCTTTCATTGCTGGGGGATAAAACGAAGTACTACAACTGAGATTTTTCACGAGCGTCGAGTGCAGACTCGAGCCATGTACCAATCTCAACAAGTGACGAGCCAGGAGTAAAGACTCGAGCAACACCTAACTTCTCAAGCGAAGGAATATCGTCTTCGGGAATAATGCCACCAACAAGTAGCAACACGTCTTCGCGACCATTGGCCTTGAGGAGATCAAAAATGCGAGGAACAAGTACGAGGTGTGCACCAGAGAGCAGTGACAAACCAAGTGCGTCGGCGTCTTCTTGAATAACAGCTTGCACAATTTGTTCAGGGGTCTGGTGAAGCCCGGTGTAAACAACTTCAAACCCGGCGTCACGAAGTGCGCGGGCTATAACTTTGGCGCCACGATCATGACCATCAAGGCCAGGTTTGGCTACTACGACTCGATATGTGCGCTCCATCGCCATTCAGCATAGATGACCTAAATACTGGTCATTTACAAGTAGAAACTCTAAGTAATTACCACTTAGTAGCGTAAGAGGGGTGAGCCGTAACCCACAAACCTCGAGAAGCCCTCTGCGCGCCCTGATTTCTGCAATGCGCCCAGTCCAGTGGGTCAAGAACATCCTTATTGGGGTGGCCCCTGCGGCAGCTGGGCAAATACATGACGCCGGAACTCTTCGCCACACCGCAGCTGCATTTGTAGCCTTCTGTTCACTCTCATCGGCGGTCTACATCCTTAATGATTTGCGCGATATTGAACAGGACCGCCAGCACCCCAAGAAGCAGTTCCGTGCCATAGCTTCGGGGCAACTTCCTAAAGGACTTGCCTACGTTGCGTCAATAGTGCTCGTAGGCGTTGCCTTCGCAATTCCCTTCGCGTTCTGGCACCCGCAAGGATTGCTGCTCATTCTCAGCCTGTACTTAGTTATTTCTCTTTCGTATTCGTTCTATTTAAAACAAGTTCCTGTAATTGAACTTGGTGTTGTGGCGAGTGGATTCTTTCTTCGCGCCTACGCCGGTGCAGTTGCTTCACACCTCTATGTTTCTTCATGGTTCCTCGTTGTTATTTCATTCGGAGCATTATTCCTAGTAATTGGAAAACGTGAAAGTGAACTGAAGAATGTTGGAATCAGTGGAACACGCAAAGTTCTCACTGAGTACACCCCACAGTTTCTTCACTCAGCACTCACAATGTGCGCAACCGTCGTTGTCACTGGCTACTGCCTGTGGGCGTTTGATACTTCGTCTACGGGTCTGTCGTCAGTGCACCACAACGTTGTTCCCATTCGCCTCACCGTGGTTCCAGTGGTGTTCGCGATTCTGTTCATCATGCGTTCAGCGGAAGCCGGTAAGGGACAGTCACCTGAAGACCTCGTTCTTCATGACCGTGTTGTTCAGGTATTAGGGCTCATATGGATTGCACTTGTGTACGTAGGGATCTACGGATGAGTAAAGAAACTCTCTACGGGTGGGGTCGCACCTCACCTTCAGTGAGCGACGTAGTTAGCCCTGCCACAGAATTAGAAGTCATAAAAGACATGAGCACCGCCAAGCAGTACATTGCTCGCGGACTTGGTCGTAGATACGGAGACGCCGCACAACTTGGTGGTGGAACAGTCATTGATAATCGTGACCTTGACGGCGTTGGTGTCATTTCTAATGACGGCGTTGTAACTGTTGGAGCTGGAACATCCATAGATGAACTTTTGAGTTTCTCTATCCCCCAGGGTTGGTTTGTCCCTGTAACTCCCGGCACTCGACAAGTAACTCTGGGTGGTGCGGTTGCTGCAGACGTGCACGGAAAAAATCATCACATTGATGGATCATTTGGAAACCACATCCTTGAGATGCGCCTCGTCACTCCAAGGGGTGCAGTAACTATTTCTCCTACCGACGACGCCGAGCTCTTTTGGGCCACGGTTGGTGGGATGGGCCTTACTGGTGTCATCACCACTGTCACCTTAAAGATGCTGAAGATTGAATCAAGCCAGGTGCTCGTTGACACCGAACGATTCGAAAACCTTGATGCGGTCATGAGCGCCATGAAGAGTGGCGACGATGCCTACAAGTACTCCGTTGCGTGGGTTGACTGCA
>CAINVQ010000085.1 GCA_903854175.1 uncultured Actinomycetes bacterium
GCTGTTTCTACTACTAAGGCTGCGATTGAAGAAGGTGTGGTTCCTGGTGGTGGCGTTGCGCTACTTCGTAGCCAGAAGAACATCTTGGACGCTGCTGAGAAGCTCAGCGGTGACGAGCAGACTGGTGCACGCATGGTTGCTAAGGCTGTTGAAGCACCTCTTAACCAGATCGCAGTTAATGCCGGCCTCGAAGGTGGCGTAATTGTTGACAAGGTTCGCAATCTCGCTAATCCAACTGAAGGTCTTAACGCCGCAACTGGTGAATACGAAGACCTCATTAAGGCTGGAGTTATTGACGCAATGAAGGTAACTCGTTCAGCACTTCAGAACGCTGCATCAATCGCGGCACTCTTCCTAACAACAGAGTGCGTAATTGTTGATAAGCCTGAAGCCGCACCGGCTGGCCCTGCAATGGGCGGCATGGACGACTACTAAAGTCATTCAGATTTGTTGAAAACTCCCGGGCGTATGCCCGGGAGTTTTTTATTATGAAGTGAAAATCAAATGTGAAAGATCAACGGGCACAGCGTTCCAGCCCATTACAGACCCGCCAGGGTAGGTGTATTGAAACGCGATTTTGTTATTAGCCCCGAGGCCAACAAGAAGTGGACCACCTGGATTAAATGCGTAGTCAATTAAGTAGCTATTTCCCGCCTGGTACACACTTGAGGTGTACGGACTATTGATCTGTGGGGTGTGGTCGTAGTTCCAGACTTCACTCGCAGTCATAGTCGCAAGATTGATTTTGTACTTGCGCATGACACTGTTGCTTCGCGAAGCTCCCGCTGGGGACTGAAATGTGCTTCCCATGCCATCATCAAAGAGCAGTAGTTCGTTCTGTGGGGTGATTGAAACTGCGTGTTGACCAATTGGTGCGGTGGTATTTGGTCCTAACTGCAACGCAAAGGCGCGAAGCGATGGATAGGAGTACCACGCCTTGGAGGTGTCGCCCAGGATCCATTTGATTTTCTGAGTGTCGTAGTCAACTGCAATAACAAAATTCTCACGACTGGAAACAACTAGTTGGTTACTTTGTTTCCAATATGCCGCGGCGTTGCTGTGAAACCAGTCAGCAGACCTGACGACAAAGCCAGAGGGGTCGTCTCCGCCAGCAATCATTGCGTCAGAGACAATCGTTGCAAAGTTCCATGAAGCAAGGATTGCTCCTTTGGCATCAACTTCAATGAAACAACTCATATTGTCTGCAGAGGTCTGAGCCTCAATAAGCATTCCTGACTTTCCGGGGTCAATATTGTGCTCATTGATGTTCGTGTACCCGTATGAGTCGTAGGAAGCAACAGTAGAGAGGATTCCATTTAGATCTGCACGCATCAGCTTGTTGTCGCTACCGAGATACACCGCATTATTAAAGAAGCCCGACGTGGGCCCTGCGATTGTTGAAGAAGTTGGCGCGACCCAACGAACTTCACCATCAGTGTCTGAAATTACTGGTGTGTTTGCAGCGCTCCAGCCCTTCATCAGGAATGTACTGAATCCCAGCAAAACTTTTGGATCACGAGCTTGCGTTACAAGTGGCTTTGAGTATCCACCGTTTGTTGGATCTTGCCAGGGAGTTGTTGTTATAGAACAGGTAAGAAGTGTTTTCACACCCTTGCACGTAACGGTGATTGAAACTGCGTTTCGTGAAATGGCAGCACTCGCGTACAAACCAAAAACTGGAATGGTTACTTCACCAGTTGCAGAGTTCGTTAGGTTCTTGGAATTCAAATATGCGTGGGTGTATGTTGCGCCAATAGCTTTGGTAGTTGAGCCCTTCTTTGGCTGAACTATGAAATCAATTGTTTGCAGCGACGCAGTAGGTATACCGCTAATAGTGACGTTTGCAATAAATGGAGTAACGCCTGCAACGATATTTTTTATCTTTATCTTGCTAATTGCATGCTCTACTGAGCCGTGCATCAAGGTGAGACCTGGCATTGCAACTGCTGCTTTAAGGGCGGTTCTGCGATCGAAATTCATGCATCCCTCTGTCTTTTGCATGAACTTACTTAGGCAATCTTTGAATTAACTTAGAGAATTCTGTATATACCTATTGAATTAGGGCATTTACATGAACTTATTTAAATAATCGAAATGCAATTACTGAATAGAGTTGTCTTCGTACCCAAGGAGAGCCATGACTGAGCGCACACCCGAGCGAAAGACCGCATCGCAACACACCGCTAAGGCCCAAACTCCTTTTACCCAGCGCGTCGCCAATGGTGGGGTAGAAGATTTTGAACTCGCTAGCCGTGGTCTAATTGCTACTGGATCTCCGCGACAAGTCCAGAGTGACTTTGGTTCAGTGGTGTGGGACCTCGACAGCTTTGCTTTCCTAGACGCACCAACAGTTCCAGATTCAGTCAATCCAAGTCTTTGGCGTCAAGCAAAACTCAACAACATTGCGGGTCTCTTTGAAGTGGCACCTTCAATCTTCCAGGTTCGTGGAATGGATATTTCAAATGTCACATTCATCATGGGTGACACTGGCTGGATCATCATTGACCCATTAACTGCAAGAGAGACCGCTTCTGCAGCACTTGCGATGGTTAACGAACATCTCGGTGCTCGCCCAGTTCACGCAATCATTTACTCCCACAGTCACGCCGACCACTTCGGTGGTGTGCTTGGTGTTCTCAGCGAAGAAGAGCGGACAGCAGGAAATGTGAAGTTCATTGCTCCTGAGGGGTTCTTGGAAGAAGCGGTGAGTGAAAACATCATTGCTGGAAACGCAATGATTCGACGCGCCATGTACATGTACGGAGTGTTACTTCCTAGAGACGAACAAGGACATGTTGACGTTGGACTCGGAAAAGCAATGCCAAGTTTCCCGAGCTCTGCACTTATCGCGCCAAACGTTATTATTGAAAAAACGGGAACTGAAATTGTCATTGACGGCGTGCGAATGGTGTTTCAATTAACTCCAGGTAGCGAAGCTCCAGCTGAAATGAATATTTTCTTCCCTGACATGCGCGCACTCTGCATGGCGGAGAACTGCACCGCAAACTTGCACAACATCTACACCCTTCGTGGAGCACAAGTTAGAGATTCACTCAACTGGAGTAAATACATTGATGAATCGATTGACCTCTACGCCACCAACAGTGATGTTGTGTTCGCAAGTCATCACTGGCCACGCTGGGGGACAGAGAAGTTAATTGCATTCCTAGAAAGCCAGCGCGACACCTATCGTTTCATTCACGACCAGACACTTCGTTTAGCGAATCTTGGCTACACCATGAATGAGATTGCTGAAGAAGTGAAGTTGCCAAAAGAACTTGGTGACGAATTCTTCAACCGTGATTACTACGGCACCGTGGCTCACAACACGAAAGCTGTCTACCAGCGTTACTTGGGATGGTTTGATGCAAACCCGGCTCACCTCAATCCCCACATCCCAGTTGAAGCTGCGAAGCGCTACGTTGCGTTCATGGGTGGGTCAGCTGCAGTACTTGAAAAGGCCCAGAAGAGCTTTGACGAAGGCGATTATCGCTGGGTTGCTGAAGTGGTTAACCACGTTGTGTTTGCTGAACCAGAGAATGAAGAAGCCCGTTTAATGCAGGCTGACACACTCGAGCAACTTGGATACCAGAGTGAGTCTGGCCCTTGGCGCGACTTCTACTTAAGTGGTGCACTGGAGCTTCGCCAAAATGGAACAGCCTTTAAGGGGATCAAGAGCAACGCTCTTCGGCCTGGGTTCACTCACGCCATGATGACGGGTCAAGTCTTTGACTTGATTGGGGTGCGCCTAAATGCACCAAGATCAGAGGGACTAATGTTGATGTTCGCGCTGAACATTTCTGACCGGAACGAGAAGTGGACATTCGGTGTGAAGAATGGAGTGATCCAAACTCACGTTGGTCACCGTGGCGCATTCGATGCCACCATTACAACAACGTTCGACGACTTTGCTCACTTTGCCTCAAAGGCAGAGGCACTGGCAGAGCTCACAGATCGTCCTGGAACCGCCATCACCGGTGATGCAGCCAAGCTCGACACGTTCTTAAGTCTGCTTGACTACTTCACTTTTGGCTTTGATTTAGTTCTGCCCTGAGGAAAATTATTCGTTGGCTTCAACAGCAACGTGAGGAACAATGCGGTCGAGCCACTTAGGCATCCACCAGTTGGCCTTACCAATTGCATGCATGATTGCTGGAACGAGAATGGTGCGAAGGATGAATGCGTCAAGAAGTACTGCACCGCCAAGCCCAATTCCGAATTCTGCAATAACTCGCTGCCCACCAAAAGCAAACGAGAAGAACACTGAGATCATGATGAGCGCAGCAGCCGTAATGATGCGCCCAGTGTTTGCCTGTCCGCGCTCAATAGCTAGTTCGTTGTCACCAGTGTTGACCCATTCTTCGTGCATGCGTGAAACTAAGAACACTTGGTAGTCCATTGAAAGTCCAAAAAGAATGGCAATCAGGATCACCGGAAGGAATGCTTCCACCGGTCCCGTTCCAGCGTGAATGAGTGAACTGCCCCAGCCCCACTGAAATACTGCAACCACAAGTCCGAAC
>CAINVQ010000086.1 GCA_903854175.1 uncultured Actinomycetes bacterium
ACTTCTTCCCATACTCCCCCGCGAAATTGATCCTGTAGATAGTGAACTTCGTCAAGCACCACTAAGCCGAGAGTCATTAACTGTGATGACTCAGTGAGCAGCATGTTTCTAAGGACCTCAGTGGTCATAACAATGATCTCTGCATTGCGATTTATTGAAGTGTCACCAGTGAGCAGTCCAACTTTTTCTGGTCCATAGAGTTTCGAAAGTTCATGAAACTTTTGGTTAGAGAGTGCCTTAAGTGGTGTTGTATAGAAAGCACGCTCACCACGTTCGAGAACTCGTCCAATCGCGTAGTTGGCAATCAGCGTCTTACCGGCGCCTGTTGGTGCGCTGACGAGAACATTGACGTTCTGATCTATAGCTTCAATAGCGTCTAATTGGAAGTGGTCTGGTCCGAAACCGAGTCCATCAATGAACCGGCTGCGGTAATCTCCTGAGGTCATTTTTTAAAGAGCTTGCCAATACCAATTGATGCGAAATAAAAGACTACAAGTGGAATAGCAAGTGCACACATTGAAAGCGGGTCACCGCTAGGTGTAAACACTGCAGATGCAATTGTTATTCCAATAACTGCGTAGCGCCAGTTCTTAAGCAGTGTCTTTGGTGTCACTGCTCCAGCGAGTTCGAGAGCAATAAGAACAACTGGGAACTCGAAGGTGAGCCCAAAGATGAACATCATCATTGTTAAGAGACTTAGGTAGTTATTTGGGTTGTACTGAGTAACCAAAGTATTTCCACCGATTGCCTGCAGGAACTGCAAAGCGTGTCCGAAGCTGTAATACGCAACAATCACACCAATGGCAAAGAAAACTACCGCTGAGATTACAAACGGAACAATGTACTTGCGTTCGTTCTTCTTTAGTCCTGGATTAATGAAACTCCAGAGTTGCCAGAAAATAACGGGAAGCGAGAAAAGCATTCCACCGTAAAGAGAGATCTTGATTCGTAGTGATAATCCGTCCATTGGATTAGTAACTAGGAACTTGCAGTTGTCTGTGCTGGCGAGACAGTACGGGTGTTGCAAGAAACTAAGAATTGGTGAATAGAGAAGAAAAGAAATGACACCAAATATGGAAACACTGATAGCTGTAACGAAGAAACGGTGACGAACCTCAGCCAAGTGTTCGGCGAGTGTCATTCCGGTTGCGGCTTTACTAAATCGGCTCATGAATTAGTTCATTGACGGATCGTTTGGAAACGGTGCGTCGCCTTTCAAAGTTGTATTCGGGGCTGGAGATTGATCTGCCGGTGTCATTGGGAGTGGCTCTGAAATTTCAGGCATGACTTCTCCGGCTGCTGCCTTGGCCTCGATCTCAGCAATCAGCTTTGCGTTGACTTCTTTTTCTTCAGATTGTTCAGCGAGCTTATTGAGCATGTTGACAGGGTTTCGAGCAATTCGTGCAATATCGCCAGTACTTGGAAGATCTGGAACAACTTGACGAACTTCAGCTTCAATTTTCTTCTGAATGTTCTTTAATGATGACCAGGCAGAACCTAATTTTGCCGCGACCTCAGGGAGTTTGTCCGGACCGAGCAGCAAAAGTGCAACCGCAATAATCACAATGATTTTGATTGGGCTTAAATCGAACACCTAGACATTGTAGGACGATGCGCTCGCCCCTCTCCTAGAACCAGTGAATACGTGAAAATGGCCAAATTCGAACGAAGACTTTGCCAATGATGTTGTCCTTGGGAACGTAACCCCAGTACCGGCTGTCACATGAATCAGGGTGGTTATCGCCAATTACGAAGTATTTGTTTGCTGGAACTGTTTGCTTGTCGATTGGCTTTGCGCCGAGTGGCTCATTGTGTGGCCACTTCTCTTTCAGAACTGTTCCATTCACAATGATTGAGTTGCCCTTCGAGGAGACAACATCGCCAGGTACGGCGACTACTCGTTTTACTAGATCTGCAACCGCGTCACCACATTGTGTTGCGACTTCAGCTGGAGCCTTAAAAACAATGATGTCACCAGTATTTACTGTTCCAAGTGAAACACTCAGTTTGTTAACAATAATTCTGTCTCCTATGAGCAGTGTTGGCTCCATTGAAGCCGAAGGAATGTAATAGGTCTGAAAGATAAATACTCGTGCAAACGCTGAGACTACGAGCGCGATAATAATTATGCTGATCCATTCAAAGCCTGCACGCTTACGTCTACGACGACTCTGAGCTTTCCTTTGAGCCTTGATCTCCACATCGGAAGGACGAAAACCCATTCCGGTGTGTTCATCTGCAAAGTTAACGACGTAGGGTGACCAATCGAAATCGTTGATATCAATATTCTCGTTTGGTAATTCCTCGTTAGTCACGTGACAAGGCTAGTCGTGACGCTCGAGTGAACTTATCAACTTCTTAAATCGGTCGTCAGTGCTTTTGAACGGGTCTTTCAAAATAACCGTTCTTTGCATTTCGTCATTTAATTTCAAGTGAACCCAGTCCACTGTGTAATCACGACGCCATTCTTTGGCAGCTTTAATAAATGTTCCTCTCATGTGAGCACGTGTGGTGCTCGGAGGAGTCGTCGTCGCGTATCCAACGTCTTGATCGCTCACCATTCGCAGGAAGTGATCTCTAGCTTGACGTCGGTAATAGAGTCCTCGATCAGAGTTTGTGTCGTGATACAAAAGGTCAATTAGCGCAATCTTTGGATCCGAAAGTGCACTATGAGAACGTTCTTGCTCACGTTCAATAATCTGAAGCTTTGCGATCCAGTCAACACGGTCACTCAGCATCATTGGGTCAATTCGGTACTGTTCAATAACTTCACGCCAAAGCTTCACAGCGTGTTTTTGATCTTCTGGAAGATCGTCATGGCTCTGGACAAAAGCTTCTGCGCGCTCGCACAAATCCTCTTGAATTTCTAATGCCGTCATATCTCTTCCATTGACAAGCTTTACGGGATCTTTGCTCCACAGGTCGTATGAAATATCTCTAAGAGCGTTAATTGGAGATGCCATGTTGTAATCACGCAGCACAGTGTTCTTATCTTCAATCATGGCAAGCACCACTGCAGCTGTTCCTAGCTTTAGATATGTTGCAAACTCACTCATATTCGAGTCACCAACAATCACGTGCAGACGCCTAAAACGCTCTGGGTCGGCGTGAGGTTCGTCTCTCGTGTTGATTATTGGTCGACTCCTCGTGGTCGCAGAAGAGATTGCTTCCCAAATGTGCTCAGCACGCTGGCTCATGGAATACGTTGTTCCCTTGACGTTGGTAACAACTTTCCCCGCACCAGTGAATATTTGGCGACTTATCAAATATGGAATGAACACCTGCTCGAGTCGTGTTAAGTCTTCAATTCGCTCAATGCAGTAGTTCTCATGACATCCATACGAGTTTCCTGTGGAGTCTGTGTTGTTTTTGAAGAGAAAGATGTCACCTTTGATTCCCTCTTCTGATAATTGCTCCTGTGCGTATGAAACAAGCTCCCGCAGAATTGACTCTCCTGCTTTATCTTGAGCTACAACATCGTGAAGTGAATCACACTCAGCCGTGGCGTATTCAGGGTGGCTTCCAACATCTAGGTAGAGGCGACTTCCGTTCTCAAGAAATACATTCGAAGATCTGCCCCAAGCGACCACTTTGCGAAATAGGAATCTTGAGACTTCGTCCGGGCTTAATCGACGTTGACCACGAAGAGAGAACGTAATTCCATATTCGGTTTCAATACCGTAAATTCGCCTGAGCATGATCTTGCCTTCTTACTGAGTGATCAGCCGAGAAGTTCGCTCACTTGGGTATCGTTCAATCGAGTAAATGTTCGTCTTGTTCCGCGGTCTTCCAGAATTCCTACCTCTAAGTCAGAAACTGGGATTGAACGCTCGGGCCCTGAAATAGCAGCGACACATTCCTTAAGCGTCTGAGCTAGAGGCTTTATTTCTGCATCACTCGCAGCAAAACGTTCCTTGATGGTTTCTGCGTCTCCTCCGAGAACAGCGAACTTTGGTTCATCAGTAATTGTTCCTTCGTAGCCAACACGGTAGAGCTTCGTTGGTCGAATCTTGCTGCCTAGCTGAGCTACAAGAATCTCAACCTCTAAGGGCTTTTGACCTTCAGAGAACATGTCTCCGAGGTGTTGCGCGTAATAGTTCGCGAGAGCTCGAGCATCTACGTCCTCACGCGAATAGGTATAGCCAGTGCCATCTGCCCAACGGATTCCGGCTTCTCTGAGTCGGTCGAATTCGTTGTACTTACCAACACCTGCAAACGCGATCCGGTCATAGATCTCAGAGATTTTGTTTAAAGATGCTGATGGATTTTCTGCAACCATCACCACACCTGTCTCATAGATCGCTGCAACGATTGACCGACCACGGGCAATGCCCTTTTGAGCGAATTCAGCGCGATCTTTTGTTAACTGTTCGGGATTGACGTAGAAGTAATTGCTCATCGGAGCGTTCCTCCCGCAATGCCGCCTGATTGGGTACGGCGATCATTAATTGCCTTAAACCTTGAGGCAACATCTGCAACATCAACTTCCTGGAAACCATTCTCATTTATGATCACCATCATTGGAAATAGTCCACGAACAAAATCAGGGCCACCGGTGCTCGGATCGTTGTCTCCTGCTTCGTAGAGAGCAAGAGCACCAAGCTCTAACGCTGCTTCGAGGTCAAGATCACTCTTGAATCCGAGTCGCAGCGCACTCTCGGCGAATGGTGAGCCAGATCCAATAGTTGCGAAGTCAGCGCGTTCATAACATCCCCCTGCTCCGTCATATTCAAAGATTCGACCAACTTTGTGACTGGTGTCCCATCCAGCAAGAAGTGGCATCACCATTAGTGGTGTCGTGAGATTGTTGTTTTGGATAATTGGTGAGAGGTAATTCGCTTTACCTTCAAGGCTCAGCGAGGCATCTGTCATTTTCTCATAGTGCTCAAATGACAACTGAGCGAGTTTGATGAATTCAATTCCTCTCGCTGCTGTTCCTGAGATTGCAATGGCAGTGAAACGATCAGCTGCTTCGATTTTTCTAATGTCGCGACTTGCAATGTAGTGACCAGTTGCTTGGCGGTCACCAACCATTACAACGCCACCTACGTAGCGAACTGCAATAACTGTCGTTGCGTGCGGGAGTTCGACGTTGTCAGATGAATGCTGTGTGCTCAGCCCGGCTGCCTGGGCGTAGTGAAAGAACGAAGGGCCTGGATCTTCTTGAGCGTTAAAGAGCGGGAGCCCCATTACTACTCGCCACCCTTTTGAACGTAATTACGAACAAACTCCTCAGCGTTCTCTTCAAGAACCTCATCGATCTCATCAAGTAGATCATCGAGGTCATTCTTCAATTGATCACTCTTGGTGGAATCAACGTTTACGTCAGCGTGCTCTGTGGCTGTTCGTTCGGTCTTCTGTTTTTGGATTCGTTCTTGTTCGCTCATGCTTCTTTTCTACCCGTTAATTGCCTTCAGCAGTGCGTTTGCTGTTGGACTCGTTTCTAGCAAGTTCTGCGTTAGTTCTGCTGTACCTCGAAGTGGGTCCATCATTGGAACCCTCTGGAGTGGCCCTTCTCCCAGGTCAAAGACCACAGAATCCCAATTTGCAGCCACTATTTGCTCTGGATACCTTGATACACACTGCCCACGGAAATAGGCCCGAGTGGTCTTCGGTGGGTTGTGAACGGCATCGTTAACTTGCTCAGGGCTAAATAACTCCTGGAGCCCTACCCGCCTTGCGAGGGACTTCTCCTTACGTACATCGTGATACTGAAGGTCAATGGCTCGAAGTTTTGGATCAGTGCCATAGAGCCCGTAACGATTTTTGATTCCTTCAATTACCCGCAGTTTTGCAACCCAGTCAACCCTGTCCGCAACGGATTCACGATTATCGCGAACACCCTCGAGCATTTCTCTCCAGTGCTTCAAGATAAGAGCAATCTCTTCTGGGCCTGCGACTTCTTCGCCGCCAGTTCTCTTAACGAAATTATTCGCCATATTCCACAGCTCGTCTTGAAAATCCCACGCTGTACGTTTTTTGCCGTCTTCACACAAAACAGCATGAGTGAGTGATGTGTCAATTGAGAAAGATCTGACCGCCTGAACTGGGTGAACGGGAATGCTCGGGAATACTTTTGATCCGTCTGCTTCGAGAATCGAAAGTAGTAGAGCAGTTGAGCCAAGCTTCACGAATGTCGCAACTTGACTCATATTTGCATCACCAATAATTACGTGCAGTCTTCTAAAACGTTCGGCGTCGCTGTGAGGTTCATCGCGAGTATTAACAATCGGACGCTTCAATGTTGTTTCGAGACCTACAACCTCTTCAAAGAATTCAGATCGCTGGCTAATTTGAAACTCAGGATTTACTTCTAGGCCGTCCTCGGTCTCCGCACCAACTTTTCCAGCGCCAAGAATGATCTGTCGAGAAATGAAATGTGGGACTACAGATTTAACTACATCTTTGAACTCGAGTTCTCTGCTTAATAAATAATTCTCATGTGTTCCGTACGAGTTGCCTTTACCATCTGAATTGTTTTTGTACAACGTGATCTTCATTGACTCGTCAAGATATTCATTCGACATCTGCATTGCTCTATAGAGAACTTCTTCTCCGGCTACGTCGTAGAGCGTTGCTTCAAGAGGTGTTCGACATTCAGGCGAGGAATACTCAGGATGGGCATGATCAACGTAGAGCCGAGCTCCATTAGTAAGCACCGTGTTTGCGAGGTGCGTTTCAACAATTGGTGCAAATGATGTGAAGTTGAGGACTCCTCTGGAGTCGCTGTCTGGTCG
>CAINVQ010000087.1 GCA_903854175.1 uncultured Actinomycetes bacterium
AGTGACCATGCACGCTCAGAGAAGTGACCGGCCACGCTCCCTATTTGAAATCCTGCAAAAAGCGGCCCAAGTGTTTGCGTCATCTGAGCCATCATTGGGTTCGCTTCCACGAGCTCAGCGCTTAGCGGTGGTGGGGTGGTGACAATTGGTTCAAGGTGTGAGCGCCACTGTGAAAGAGCGGCCTGTGTTAGCGCTGTTCGATTGACGGCGGTAATTACTGGTTCGCTTAGAACACCAAAGAGTGCATCAACACGAAGTCCTATTAGTGGACTCAATTCTTCGAGTCGCTGACGTTCAGCAGGAAGTGGATTCGGGTCACCATCTTCGCCACGTGCAATATTTAGTGCCAGCTGCGTGGCTGTATCGAACCATGCGTCTGGGCCCTGCTTGCCGAGCATCGAGAAGATGTCGCCGAACATTCCACCAAAGCCTTCAAGGGGATTATCACTCACCTCTCTAATTTAGGGCCAAGCGTGTCTAATGCGCCCTAGCATTGTGGCCTATGGCATTAGACGTCGCAATCGATATAGGAACGTCGTTTACACGTTTGGCGACTGCTGAGCGTGGAATTTTGTTCAACGAACCAACAATTGTTGCGATTGACACAAATTCTGGCGATGTCATTGAAGTTGGCTACGGGGCTAAGGACGCAGTTGCTCGCACATCTCGTCACGTTGTTGCATTTCGCCCCCTTGCCCAAGGCGCCACCATTGACTTTGACGTAACTGCTCGACTTATCGCTGGGCTCTTTCAGCGCACAGGACTTTCGAAATTTAGTCGTGCACGTGTTGTCATGAGTGTGCCTACGCTCGCAACTCCTATTGAGCGACGTGCTCTTCGTCAAGCTGCCATTCAGGCGGGAGCTCGTGAAGTGAGCATGGTTGAAGCTCCGATTGCTGCTGCAATCGGGCTCGGACTTCCGGTGCAAGACCCAGTTGGTTCAGCGGTTGTTGTACTTGGCGGTGGCGCTTCAGAGGCGTCGATCATTTCGCTCGGCGGAATCGTCAGTTCAAGCTCGAGACGTCTCGGTGGATTCGACTTAGATCTTGCAATTGCAACGGCTCTTCGCCAGCGCTACTCCGTTGTTGCTTCACCAGAAACAGTGGAAGCGCTGAAGTGCAATTTAGGTTCTGCGCTCGGATACAGCGAAGGGATGAATCAAAGAATTCTTGCCCGAACTGTTGAGCTCGGAAAACTCACTGAACTTGATATTGATGCGAATGTAATCAATGACGCAATTGTTGAAGTACTTAGCGCAACAGTTCGAATGATCCAAGACTGCCTTGGAGATGCGCCACCTGATCTTTCTCAAGACGTCAGTTCAAATGGTTTGACGCTTGTTGGTGGTCACGCTCTCTTGAGTGATTTTGCTGAACTAATTGCCAATGCCACCGGTGTTGAAGTGGAGATTGCATCTCACGCCGATTTACGAATTATTGAGGGACTCCAACTCTGCCTTGAAGAAATGTCCTCGCTGCACTCATTGTTTCGAAGCGCAGAGCGTTAATCGTTTTCTTCTCTACCGAGCTGGCTGACCGCAGCTCTGACTTGCCAGTCACGGTCCTCACTTGCTTTTTCAAGTGCTTCGTCAATGTCAGGGCCTTCAAAATTCGATAACGCCACAATTGCTCGACGCCGCACAGGTGGCTTGTCGTTAAGTGCATCCAAGATGACACTTCTTGCACGATCGTCACCAATTGCTCCAAGCGCCGCCACGGCTGACTCTCTACACCTCGCGTCATCGTGCGAACTTGCAATCGAGCAAAGCGGTTCAACACCATCTACGTAGAGGTGTTCTCCAAGTGCGAACACGGCACCGTCAACTACAAGAGCGTCGGCGTCTTCTAGGAGCTTGATAATTAATTTGTACAGACCTTCATCCTTTACTTCTTGATGAGCAAAAAGATTGAGTGCTTCGCGCCGCACATCAACGTCAGCGTCGTTAAAGGCGTCATCCCAGTTCTTAACTGTTAGAACTTCTTGTCTCGCGCCAGCACGCAGTGCCAGCACCCGATGACGAGCGTTGCCCGCTTCTAAGCCTGAAGTAATGGTGTGAAGATAATTATCTCCTTGACCGAATCCAGCTCGAAGTAATGATTCTTCTAGAGAGTCCGGTAGCGTGGGTTTATTACTTTGCACGAACCCATTCCACCATCTTCTAAGCGTCGGCGACGACACATTGGCCCAATGGTCACGGCTGTCGTGGTTATTGCCTCAATTGCCATCTTGCAGCACATAAATACATCGCAATACGCAATCACCCCCGGACAAGCAACTCCAATTGGCCCGCTCGTAAAAATTAAGGGTTTACCTACTAATCCTCACCCAGGAAAAATAGAACTTGTTGATGTTTATCTTCAACAACTTTCTGTCTGGCAGTGGATTGGAGCACAGTTTCAGACTCATATTGAGTTCTTGCCCGCCAGCGCACTCGTAACCCCAGGACAACCAACGAGTGAACTTGCTCCTCAGGGATTCCTGCAGATGAGTGATTCAAAGGACGCCGCACAAGCTGCTGCATTTACTTCACTAGGTTTCAAAGTTCCCTCCACGCCAACAGGTGCACTCATCACAGGCATTAACGCGCCGTCTCCAGCATGGTCCGCGAAGCTAAATGTTGCGGACCGAATTGTTGGTGTTGGAACCGCAAAAATAACTTCGTCGTGTGCACTTATCGCTGCAATGCATTCGTACTCACCTGGGCAGAGAGTTGCCCTTTCAATTGAAAAATCATCAATTTCAGATCAGGGCAAAATAACGTGGGCAAGCGCAAAGTCATTTACTATGACGACAAAAAAATCGCCAAAGTATGTTGGTGCGTCAGGTTGTGCTGGTGTCAGCGGACCAAATAAGGGCTGGTTAGGTATTTCAGTTGAGGATGCGGTCTCGTACAAGTTCCCCGCGCAAGTGACAATTAACACCAGCAACATAGGCGGACCATCAGCTGGACTCTCAATGGCGCTCACGTTGATTGACAAATTGAGTAGTGGATCAATTACTAACCACCAACTCATTGCAGCGACTGGCACCATTGCCCCTAATGGAGATGTTGGCGAGGTTGGTGGGGTAGCGCAAAAGACAGTTGCCGTCCATAATTCAGGAGCTCG
>CAINVQ010000088.1 GCA_903854175.1 uncultured Actinomycetes bacterium
AGCACTGACCAGCCAAGTGATCTAAATATTGTTCAATTTTCTACTGGTACTGATGAATCAAATTACGTTTCTGATGCATTCTCATTTGGGATACATCCAACCGAGAGTTTTCTTCAGAATATGAACACGATTTAGCTAAAAGTCATAGACTTTCCCTATGGGTACCCGTCTGCAGCGCCGACGACTTGAAGATGTCCAGAGACGTCTCGGGATGGCCCGCGAAAGCCTCCATGTCCTTCAAGAGCAGGTTGCGGTCTGGAACGAAGCCCTAGATGACACAAGAATCAGGGCAATGGTCTCTGAGACCCCACTCCAGGCACAAGAATATGACGAACTGTCAAGACATGTGGCTAGCGCGAACGCTGAACTTAATCGTCGCTCTAGTGAGGTGCATGACTTAACAATTGAACGAGATGAACTTCTACGTGAGTGGACACCGAAGGATGAAAATGGATAAGAGAGTTGTTATTGCAGATGATGAATCAATCATTCGACTCGACCTCAAGGAAATTCTTGAGGCAGATGGCTACCTAGTTGTAGGTGAAGCTGCTCGAGGTGACGATGCGCTTGCGATGATTCAAGAACTTAAGCCGGACCTTGCGCTACTTGACGTAAAAATGCCTGGACTTGATGGAATTGAAGTTGCTCGTTCAATCAAAGATCTCGGAATCACAGTTGTACTGCTCACCGCCTTCTCACAGCGAGCACTTATCGAAAGCGCACGCGATGCTGGCGTAGTTGCATACCTAGTTAAGCCATTTAGAAGCAGTGAACTACTTCCAAAGCTTGCATCTATTTTGAACCCACTCAATACCGAAAAAGAAACTGTTGCTTCACCTTCGGTCGATGACAAAATAGAGACGCGCGACATTGTTCAGCGAGCTAAAGAAAAATTGATGTCAGATCGAAATCTAAGTGAGCCCGACGCATTTGAAGCTATCCAACAATCTGCAATGAAGACGAGAAGTCGAATGCGTGATGTTGCCCAACTGATTTTGAAGGGCGAATTCGTTGGCTAAGGAGCAGTCAGACCAACGGCCACTCGTGCTGTTGGACGGCATGTCACTCATTTTTAGAGCATTCTTTGCACTAAGTACTGATATTGCAACGTCCGAAGGAGTCGTGACGAATGCATTGCATGGATTCGCGTCAATGCTTACATCACTTCTTCGCTCACAGAATCCGCGAGCTCTTGCAGTTGCCTTTGACTTAACAGGCGGAACATTCAGACATGAGATGACTGAAGACTACAAAGGTGGTCGCGCTGAAACTCCAGACGAGATTGAACACCAATTCGAGCTAGTTCGTAATTTGTGCGATGTACTTCACATTCCGGTTCTGGGGGTTCCTGGATACGAGGCAGATGATGTTCTCGCAACTTTGGCAACTTGGGGGAGAGATCAGAAAATTCCCGTTGTAGTTGTTACCGGTGATCGTGACTCATTTCAGCTCGTTGAAGATCCGTACGTCAAAGTTCTCTATAACCGTCGTGGTGTCTCTGATTACTCGCTCTATGACGAAGCGGGGATATTTGAACGTTGTGGCATTGATCCACAGCGCTACACCCTTCTTGCGGCACTTCGTGGAGACACTTCGGACAATCTTCCTGGAGTTCCTGGTGTTGGTGAGAAAACCGCCGCAAAACTCTTTGCTCAGTACAAAGGGCTCGACGAGCTCTACCAACACTTAGATGATCTAACACCAAAGTTGCGTGAGAATCTTGCGCTTTACGAAGACCGAGCAAGAAACAACGTTGAAGTTATGAAGCTTGTGCGTGATGTTCCACTCGAATTCTCTCTTGAAGGACTCACCATGGGCGGGTGGAATCGAGCCGAAGTAGCTGCGTTCTTTGACCGCTTTGAGATGAATGCAATGAAGGGTCGCTTCGAGAAATTGATGCGCGAAGGATTGCTTGGCGAACCAGCTGGCAATGCTGCAAATGCTTCATCTCCTGAAAAGAAGAAGGCTCCTGTACAAGCGAAAGTTTTAAAAGCTGAAAGGTCAATTGACAAGGTGTTGGCGAATGCCACTTCAGTAATTGTTAGTTACAGTAAATCTAAAATCGCAGTATTGAATCAGCAAACTGATCTATGCGGTGTCTTTAATCTTGATGATTTTTTCAGCAAAGTTAAAGATGTTCGTATTTCAGGTCATGATTTAAAGAACCTTTATAGATGGTCTGAAGATCAGTCAGTAACGATCAGTGAACCTCAGGACGATACATCAATCATGGCTTTCTTGGTCGACGCAACTTCTGGTCGCTACGAGCTTGACGACGTGGCGCAACGTTTCTTAAACGAACCGTTCCCAGAGGCGGCTCCTTCGCTATTCGATGAAGAAGATGATGAGGAGCGATTGCTTCGAAGCCTTGACCTCATTTCAAGACTGCGCGATCATTTGCGCTCTGAAATAGATACCTGGAAACTTTCGACCGTTTATGAAGAGATTGAGCTACCACTCGTAGCCGTACTGGGGCGAATGGAATCGCGTGGTATCAGCGTTGACAGTGAGATGCTTCGTACAATCGCCAAAGAATTCGCTGAAGAAGCTTCTTCACTTGACGCAAAAATTCAAAAGTCAGCGGGACATGAATTCAAAGTCAACTCACCTCAACAGCTGCAGACAGTTCTGTTTGAAGAGTTAGGCCTTACTGCCGTTAAAAAGATCAAGACGGGATTTTCTACTGATGCCGCTTCTCTCGAAGCCATTGAAGACGAGCACAAAATAATTCCATTGATTCTTAGGTACCGCGAAGTAGAAAAACTTCGTTCAACGTACGGTCAGCCTCTTATTGATGCAATTGGAGCCGACGGTCGTATTCACGCCACGTTCAATCAAACAGTGGCTCGAACTGGACGACTTTCATCTGAGAATCCAAACTTGCACAACATTCCTGTTCGTAGCCAAGAAGGTCGTCGACTGAGATTCGCTTTTGTTCCAACAGCCAAATGGAATCTATGTGTTGCTGACTACAACCAGATCGAACTTCGAATACTCGCTCACTTAGCTCAAGACTCTGGGCTGCTTGCTGCGTTCAGCTCCAATGAAGACGTGCACCGCACCATTGCAGCTTCTGTTTTTGGTGTGAAACCTGAAAAAGTTGATCACGAGCAACGCGAACAAGCCAAGGCCGTTTCCTACGGACTTGCATACGGTATGGAAGCATTCGGGCTATCTCGACGTCTCGGAGTTTCAGTAGGCGAAGCAAAGAAGATTATGGATGCGTATTTCGCGGGATTCCCTGATCTGCGAAAGTACATGGACAACACCATCAAGGAAATTCGCAATAACGGATATTCAAGAACTGAGTTTGGTCGTATTCGTCCGTTCCCAGATATTGCAACCGCCGTTGGTCCTCAGCGTCAAGCTGCTGAGCGACAAGCAATGAATGCAGGGATCCAGGGACTCGCTGCTGACATCTTTAAGAATGCTCTGGTAAGGCTCGACCGTAAATTGACCTCAGAAAAACTTCAAGCCCGTCTTATCCTTCAGGTGCACGACGAAGTTCTCGTAGAGGCTCCGGAGAAGGAAAAAGAGCAGGTTGAGGCGATTGTGCTCGATAGTTTGATGAATGCCGCGAAACTCACCGTTCCATTAGAGATTTCTCTTCACTGGGGCGAGAACTGGGCAGCGGCGAAGGGCTAAGTGTCCCGGTGGTAGGGTTGTCTGCTGGGTTTACACCGGAAACCCAGTCCCTATTGCCTAGATGATCCCGGTGTGATCTGTATTGGATGTAC
>CAINVQ010000089.1 GCA_903854175.1 uncultured Actinomycetes bacterium
GCAGCGACTCTTAGCTCCTTTTATTCCCTTCGTAACTGAAGAAGTATGGCGCTGGTGGCACGACGGATCAGTCCACGTTGCTCCATGGCCAGTTATCTCTGAACTTGGAGACGTGACGCCATCACGAGACAGTGCAGTGTATGAGCAGGTCTGCGAAGTTCTTGAAGCGGTTCGACGAGAGAAGTCAACACAGAAGGTTTCTCAGAAGAACGAAGTAGAACTTCTAAAGATTGATGGACCAGCTGATCTTCTAAATGCGATTCGTAACGGTGAAACTGACCTTACGAACGCTGGTGGAGTTAAGGCCTTTGAGTTGAATGAAGTGGCAATGCTCAGCATTACCGTGACGCTAAGTCCAACCGCAAACTAATTCCATTTAAAAGAAAATCCGCCTGAATCACTAAGGATTCAGGCGGATTTTTTGTTTTAATTCTATTTCTTTGTATAACCAGCTGGGCATTTGGGATTGACCCCAGTTACCTTCTTAGTTAACTTTCCTTTGACACACGTAATTGTCGTGCTCTTTGCAACAGTCTTTGGTGGCGTTGTAGTAGTGGTGGTGGTGGTTACAGGAGCCGCGCTCATCACGATGCTGACTACAGACGAAGTCGCTGAATTGTAAATACTGTCAGACGCCTTAAATGCCGATACAGCACAAGTGATCGCACTCGTTGAAGTGAGTTGGTCTCCATTAATAGAGCATCCCTTAGTTGACGTTGCAAAACTCACAGCGCCACTTCCCGACCCACCTGATGAGGTGAGTGTGAGTGGCGTGCCAGAAATACCTTTCGCCGCAGTAGCGCTGAGAGAAGACTGAGGAAGTTGTGCCCCTCCCGAGACGGTCAGCGGTTTTGGTGCGGAAGCAACTCCACTCGCGACTACATAGAGTTGCGAGGGACCATTCTGAGTTGAGGCACTCAATGTAAAGTCAAGTGTTGCTGGAGCATTCGGCGCAATTGAAGTGCTACTCACATTCGTAACCATTGCGTATGTAACTGCTTTTGTCGCATCATTTACGATTCGAACGAGAGGGTAGTTTGTCGCATTCATACTCTCGTCCCCCCAATTCGTTCCTTGAGTTAGCCCTGAAAGCTGTGCACCGGTGACCGAGTAAGAAGTATTAGGAGAAATCGTCGATGAGGATACGCTGCTCACGACTGGTAGCCAACTCGAGTTTGGCGCTGTGGTGTCAGTAAATAACTCCATAACGCCGTCATGGATAACCATCACTTGACCGTTTGGCAAGTCCAAGAAGAAAATGCCGTTCACACCCTCACTCGCTGATGGAATACCACTCAAGTCGTAAGGAAGTGTTGTCCAACTGTTCGAAGCAACATCGTATTCAACGTATATCGCCGGACCCATGAATGATGCACCACCATTAGGGGTTTGAGGGAAAGTGCTAACTGCCATGAGCACATTTCCGCTTGGCAGAATCGCCGCAGCGTTGTCTGAACAAGACAACTGAAGTCCGTTCTTCAATTTTGGAAGATTCGGTGCTGCCGTCCAGCTAGTAGTAGTTGGGTCGTATAGCGCTGCATTGCCTGCTGGACCTGTACCTAATACTTTTCCATTTGGCAGTCCAATTGTTGCACCTGTTTCGCTAAAGAAAAGTGATGAAGGAGTTGTGCCTGCTGATGACCACAGTCCAGTTGTTGGGTTATAAACCTCCGCAGGGCCAGCTACACCGCGCTGTCCATAGTTGTCGCTTGCGACACTCAAAACATTGCCGTTTTGAAGGAGCTGATAGCCGCCTTCAAAGTTCGATCCAACTTTGTTGGTTCCAGTAATAGCCCAGCTCTTGCTTGTAAAGCTATACAGCGCAGATGGATCATGACCGGAGTTCGGTTTTCCAATTGTGAATCCACCCTTCCCGTCATAGACACTTCCACCTGCACCCTGCATATACTGCCCATTTGGAAGCAGGACCATTGGTGCGTCGGGAATTGCATTCCAGTCACCTTGTCCATTATTTGGTGCAGCAATTGTCGACCACGTATTAGTTGCAACGTTGTAGAGCGCACCAGTGTTAGTTGTGAATTCTGACATGACACCGTTTGCATCAACATTCTGCTCACCGCCCATCATCATGAAGTTTCCGTCGTGCAATACGGCTCCATTGAAGTTCTGCGGGTTGTAGCCAGCAGGTGCATTAGCAGCTTGCTGCCACGTGCCATTTTGGTAGTTGCCAGAACTATCTGGCGAATAAAGCCACCACTGAGTGAGTCCCTGGCCGTTCTTAGCTTGTACAAAAACTTTTCCATTTGTAAGCAAGAAAAGCTGCTGTGGTGAGTATCCAGTATTTCTGAAACTTGGCTGAGTCATCAACGACCATGGGCCACCGCTCTGAGTAGTTGAAGCTGGAAGAGCGCTAATAATCCAATTACCACTCGAATCTTTCTTCATTGTTTCGTCCGCAGCTGAAAGCACTTCAACACTTCCATCATTTCCAACTTTGACCAAGTAATTGGTTCCTGCAATATCACCTTGATTTGCGATTGGATTGCATACTGTGCATCTTGAAGTGATGAAGTAATAGGACGGGGCCACGCTAAATGAGACAACACCATTGGCATTGGTTGTCTGGTTGTACTGAGTACTACCAGCGTCTTCGCGCATGGTGATTGGATTACCCGCACCAGCATTTGTTCCCGTATTTGAATTCATCAAAACAAATCCAATGGTTACGTTCGAGCTCGCGCTTGCGCTCGCTACTGGAAAGGAGAGGCCAATAATGGCAATTGCCATTGGAATTGCCATTATTGATTTTTTGAAGTGGAGTTTCACTTGACCTTCTTTCTAGTTACATTGAAAGTAC
>CAINVQ010000090.1 GCA_903854175.1 uncultured Actinomycetes bacterium
GGTCGCGCAATCATTGAGAACCAGGCAATTGCCTTCAAGCTTGCTGACATGAAGACTCAGATTGACGCTTCACGTCTCCTTGTGTGGCGTGCCTCATGGATGGCCGCAACTCGCAAGCCATTCCTAAATGGAGAAGGCTCGATGTCTAAGTTGTTCGCCGGAGAAACTGCCGTGAAGGTAACTGAAGAAGCAATTCAGATCCTTGGAGGTTACGGATACGTTCGTGAGTACCCAGTAGAACGCTGGCACCGCGACTCGAAGATCTACACGATCTTCGAAGGAACTTCAGAAATTCAGCGACTCGTTATTGCGCGCGCTATTTCTGGTATTCGTATCCAGTAGTTCGTACTTTTGAACTTTTCCAGGTAGCACCGCGACCGTTGTGTCGTATGAGAAAAATAACAACCCAAAGTAAACCTGTACGTATTGAAAATCTGATACCGAAGTGGTATCATTCACATGTGGCCTTTACATTGCGCACTGACAAAGAACTGGAGAAGGCGTTGACCCGACTTTCTAAAGAATTAGGTACATCACGCCAAGAAGTAGTTCGTCAAGCGGTTTTGACTATGGATGAACAATTAGAGCGCCGAACTCGATTCAATAATGCAGCACAACATGGCATGGAAAAGTGGGGCGAGCTCTTTGATCGTCTTGCTACTACATGAGCGAGTTCTTTTATATAAACGTTGAAGAAGCGCTTGAACTAATCAGATTGCTTGGAGCCGGACCAGTTCGGGACGTTGGGCTGCTTGATTCTGCTCTCGCAAGACCACAATCAAGTGCATTCGGAGAAGATGCGTATCCGACTCTTCAACTCAAAGCTGCTGCACTTATGCACTCGCTTGTAAAAAATCATTCGCTAATGGATGGGAATAAAAGACTTGCATTTTTGTCAACTCACACGTTTTTTGAGATCAATGGCTACGAACTCGATATTTCCCTAGACGAAGGTTATGAGTTGGTGCTTGAGATCGCTGGTGGTGATGTGGATCTCGAAGAGATCGCATCACGTTTGCGTACTAAGAAGATTAACTAGTCCTGTTGCACTGCACGTAGTCCACCCCATGCGAGGGTGGCACTGCGTGAAGCCAGGCGCTCGGCTTCGTTAGCTGCGACAACTGGCCAGCCCTTAGCTTCTTGCTGTACGAGCCAGACCACTGCAGCGCCTTCAGCAATACCAAGCACGCCAGCAGCAAGCTGGCGACGGTGGTCATCACTAATTGAGAGATCAATGTAGGGCACCATGAATGAAATAAGTCCAGTTTCAAGCTTTCGCAGTTCACCTGAGGTTTCACCATCGTGGGCGTGTATGAAAAGAATGCGGAAAGCGTCAGTGTCGCTCACCACCATGTCAAAGTAAACACGGAACGCAACTTCAATCTTGGCCCTTGGGGCTTCAACACTGTTGACGGCTTTGGAGAGTGAGTGAATCATGCTCTCGGCGATCTGGGCGACGATCTCTTTATAGAGCTCAGTCTTTGACTGGAAGTACTGATACAGAATTGGCTTGGTGAACCCAGCTTCTTTAGCAATATCGTCCATTGTTGTTGACTGGAAGCCACGCTCGGCGAATATTTTCTTCGCAACAGCGAGCAGTTGCTCGCGGCGTTCTAAGTGCTGCGGTCGTTCTTCAATAATTGCCACATATAAAGACTAGTGCGAACTAGGAAATTTCAATACCAGCAAGAAGCTTTGCGAGTCTTTTAGGTAGATCATTGAGGTTGAAATACTGACCAGTAACGTTGAGATTTCTTTCAAAGAATTCTTCATCGGGATTGTTGAGAAATTCTTTTAGTTCATTAACTTCGTCGAGATCAAAGAATTCGAATCCGTATGACTCAATTTCATTCAATACTGGATACGGATACACGCTTAATGGGCGTCGGTGCGTGACTGACTCAATTACTGGGTTACCGAATCCCTCCCAGGTTGATGGCATAACAACAACATCACAAGCGGCGTAAGCATCATGGATTGATACTCCACTAGGGACACCACGTCTAACTTCGACGTTGCTTCCTTCAAGTAACCCTTTTAGCTCATTGTCGTAACCATCTTCAGTTGGCCCAAGAATCCAGAGCACGGCGTCGAGTGACTCGCAGAGTTGTAATGCACCGCCGACATTCTTTCTAGGAATGGCACGTGTTGGAAGAAGAACGAGTATTTGTGAAGTGATATTGAGAGCGGCTCTGGTCTTAGTTCGATCACCGAGTGGGGGATTGCACTCAAAACTATTCATCAGTGTGACTGCTGTGATGCCACGTTCATGAAGTTCACGCCTAGATAGATCGTTGATGGTGACGTGGTTCCAGTCGGGTGAGTCAAGTGGTCCACTCAAGTGAGCTAAATGTTCTCGTTGCCACGGAAGATCATGATGATGAAATAGTGCTTTTCTTCCATCTAGAACTTCGTACAGCACTTCTCGCGCTGCAACATTGAGTGGAAGGGAGCAAAGATTTTCAACAATGACTAGATCTGCATCCTTAATCGCAGATGTGAGTTCTTGCTTAGAAGGTGGTGCGCCAGCAGTTATTGCAAGACCAGGAAGAAGAACATCAGCTGCTCCCTCGCCAGCAACTGTTGTGATGCTGTGGCCGAGAGAGCGAAGAGCGTTCATCCACTTGTCTGCTTCTATTGAAACGCCATCAGTGCCACCAAGGCGAAAGCTCACTACGCATATACGGGCCACAAACCAAGGCTATGCGCAGTAATGAGGACTTTTCATCGCCAGTAGTAGAGTTACATGCGGAACTGAACACTCAGTTACACCCATTTCTGGAGGATTCTCGGTGGCAAAGCGTGCGCTGATTACTGGCATTACTGGCCAAGACGGCTCCTACCTCGCCGAACTCCTACTTTCTGAGGGATATGAAGTTGCTGGCCTCATGCGCCGAACTTCAACAGTGAATATTGAGCGCATCAGCCACATTCAGGACAAGATCACTCTTATGTCCGGTGACCTTATGGACGAGGTTTCGCTCATTCACATCTTGCAGGACTTCAAGCCAACTGAGGTGTACAACCTTGCAGCACAGAGCTTCGTGCAGGCTTCATGGGTGCAGCCAGTACTAACTGGTGAAACAACTGCACTTGGTGTAACTCGCATGCTTGACGCGATTCGCATTGTTAATCCGGAGATTCGTTTTTACCAGGCAAGTTCATCGGAAATGTTTGGTCGTGTTCGTGAAGTTCCACAAAGTGAAGACACACCGTTCTACCCACGCAGTCCCTACGGTGTTGCCAAGGTTTACGGCCACTGGATCACGGTTAACTACCGTGAGAGTTACGACCTTCACGCTTCTTCGGGAATTCTTTTCAATCACGAGTCACCTCGTCGAGGTTTAGAGTTTGTGACTCGAAAAGTAACTAATGGGGCCGCGAAAATTAAGCTTGGGCAAGCTAAAGAAATTCGACTGGGCAACCTCGACGCGAAGCGCGACTGGGGTTACGCCGCTGACTACGTGAAAGCAATGTACGCAATGTTGCAGCGCGACACACCAGAGGACTACGTCGTAGCAACTGGTGAGACTCACTCTGTTAAAGAACTCGTAGAGGTTGCCTTCAAGGCAGTGGGACTTGACTGGGAGAAGCACGTAGTCATTGACCCGGCATTTATTCGCCCAGCAGAAGTTGACCTACTTGTTGGAGACCCATCTAAAGCCAAGGCTGAACTCAACTGGGAACCAGAAGTTGACTTCTACGGCCTCGTAGAGATGATGGTGGCTGCAGACATGAAAGAACTGCAGCGTTAGTCGCACGTAATGACTAACGCAGTTACCCCTTCGGTTGATTTAGAAAACGCAGTAGTTCTCTCAGGTGGCTTTCCACTCTTAAGCGGCCTTGACCTTCAATTACTTCCAGGATCTCTGACAGTTATTACTGGTGCCAACGGTGCGGGTAAGACAAGTCTTCTGCGTTTACTAGCTGGACTTGTGCAACTCAGTGAGGGAAGTGGCACCGTTGCCGGGATTGATCTAAAAAATGGTGACCTTCGCCAACTCAGGCGCCGAGTCGGGTGGCTTGGTCACGAAGGATCGTTCTATGACGATCTGACCGTTCGAGAGAACTTAACGTTCGCTGCAAAAGCGTTAGATCGTCCACTAATTGAAATCGAACGCGCACTGAGTCGAGTGGGTCTAAGTAACCGTATCGATACGGTTACCAAGAAACTAAGTGCCGGGCAGCGTCGCAGACTCGGACTCAGCTGGCTGCTTATTCGTCGTCCAGAAATTTGGTTGCTGGATGAGCCCTACGCATCACTTGATGATGAAGCACGCACTTTTTTCGATGCACTTATTGCTGACGTCCTTCGTGGTGGGTCGACTGTTGTTATAAGCGCTCACGACAAACTTAAGAGCGAAGCACTGCAACCGCGCACGCTCGTCCTTGGTGGCGGACGAATTGTGAGTGAATCATGATTCGTACTGCTCTACTTGTCTGCGCAAAAGATTTACGAATTGAAATGCGAAGTCGTGTGCTCTTGTGGCAAGTGTTGCCCTTTGGCGCAATGGCGCTGTTGCTTTGTGGCATTTCCCTCGGACCTCAGCGTGCTGGAACTTCGACGTCGGGACCAGGTCTGTTTTATTTAGTGACGTTGCTCGTGACGTTACTGATGATCAACCGCAGTCAAGGTGTTGAAAAAACTCCTGGAACTAGATCTTCAATTGCCACGTTGGGGCTTGACCCCGCGGGCGTGTTTCTTGGAAAAACTCTGGCACTGAGTGTTGAGCTCTGGGTAACTGGACTTATCTTGCTTGGTGGGTCAGTAGTTGTACTTCACACCAGTCTTCACGGTGCCTTGCTGGCGCTACCGAGTGTTCTTGTAACTCTGTGCACTCTTGCAGCAGCAGGAACGCTGTACGGTGCACTCACGTCAGGAGGAGAAGGGGCGGCGACGCTACTTCCGGTCCTCGCTCTTCCAGCATTTGCTCCATTACTTATTGCGGGTGAACGTTCATTTAGCGCAGCTCTAAATCACGGCGGAATCTGGCAATGGTGGCTAATTCTCAGTGTAGCACTGGCCGTGTACACCGGAATTGGAATTCTCCTTTACGGTGTTCTAGAGGAATCATGATGAAACAGCTCTCCCAGCGACGTTTCGGACCGCTCACACTCATTCTTATGGGTGTGAATCTTGTCCTCGGCCTTTGGGTGGTTCCACCTGACAAAGTTCAAGGTGAGCTTGCTCGACTTGTTTACATCCACCCATCAGTTGCGTGGGTCGCACTGTATGTTTCATTTGGCACCGCAGCAATTGCGAGTGCGCTGTATTTATGGAAGCGCACTAGGTCAGTTGTTATGGACCGAGTTGCGCACTGCGCAATGGAAGTAAGCGTTGTATTCATTGCGCTCACACTTATTACTGGGTCCATTTGGGGCCGGCCCGCGTGGGGAGTGTGGTGGGCCTGGGACGCACGCCTGACGTCATCTGCAATTCTTGGAGTCTTGGCACTCGGTTACTTGGCGCTTCGCCGTGCAAACGATGACCCACAACTACGTGCGCGCAGAAGCGCAGTCTTTGCAGTTCTTGTCGCCATCAACGTTCCGATTATTCACTTCTCCGTGCAGTGGTGGAAGACGCTGCACCAAGGCGCAACAGTATTTACTTCAGACCGCTCGTTGCTGATTCATGGGATCCAAGCTTGGACGCTGTTGATTAGTTTTATTGCCTTCACCATGTTGTATTTCTGGTTACTTCGTTACCGGTACCGTCTCGAAATTCTTCGCGAAACACTCGCTGGTGCGTCACTTGAAGATGCACTGGCTGCACGCAGACGTGAAGGAGCTCAGTCATGAACTACGTCTACTGGGGCTACGCATTCACCTACGTAGGGCTTGGTCTCTACGTGTTTTCAATCTGGTGGCGAGGACGACGTGTCGGACGCTGAAAACACGATTGAGTTAAGTCCAGTCGCTCCACCAGCAACA
>CAINVQ010000091.1 GCA_903854175.1 uncultured Actinomycetes bacterium
GCCCATCTCTTGTTGCGCTCACTGGCATTTTCAATACTCACGACCTCTATCTTGCCCCAGAGCCGTAACATGGTGAAAGTCGGCTATTTGCTTAGGAGCAGTAATGGATATTCGTATTGGCATTGTTCAGTCCATGAAGGAGCTTGAACTCTCTCTTCCTGAAGAGATGAAGCAAAAAGACGTCATTAAAGAAGTCGAAGCCATCATTGGCACCGACAAGGTTTTATGGCTCACCGACAAAAAAGGTCGCCGTGTGGGCGTGCCCGCAGAGCGAATTGCCTACGTAGAAATCGGTAGCGGCGCCACTGAGCGCGTCGTGGGTTTCGGCACGGCCTGATCTAAAGACACGTGCTCGACTATCACCTTCACCTCTGGCCACACTCGGAGTCATCGGTCTCGTTCCAACTCGACCAGATTGCTGACTACTGCGAGCAAGCCGCCACTGAAGGCGTCAATGAACTTGCACTAACGGAACACTCAAACCGATTTGTCGACGTGATGAACGTTGTTGGTCCGTTTTGGGAAAAAGCGGGACACGAACCTACGTCAAAAGAAATGGCGAAGTATTTCGACTGGCACTCACGCAACTCACTTGAGCAGTACGTTGAACTCGCACAAAAAGCGAAAGACGAAGGACTGCCAGTAAAGATCGGTCTCGAAGTTGATTACTACCGCGGCAAGATGGACGAAGTAACAAGCCTCTTGTCGCAGTATCCATTCGACGTGCTGATTGGTTCAGTCCACTGGATGGGCACGTGGGAATTTGATGACATTGATAATCCCGTCAACATGCACGAATGGGACGTTCGAGACATTGATGACTGCTGGCTCGAGTACTCACGTGCAATTGAAGAACTCAGCGCTACAAAAGCCGTTGACGTACTCGCGCACATTGACCTCGTAAAGGTTGCTGGTTTTTATGCTCCTAACCCCGCGCCCTACTGGGACATGATGGCGAACGCTGCCGGTAAAGCGAACATCTCGGTTGAACTTTCTTCAGCTGGATGGTTTAAGCCAGTAGGTGAGCAGTATCCAGCTGAAGGACTCCTTGACCGTCTCGTTGCCCAAGGAGTTACGTTCACAACTGCGAGTGATGCTCACCGTTTAGAAAAAGTGAGTGCGCGCGCTGGTGACCTGGCGACACTGCTTGAAGCTCGAGGCATTCACGAACTCGCTAGTTACGAAGGTCGCAGCCGCACCATGGTGCCACTCAGGTCTATGTAATGGCCACGCTCGCAGAACTCGCAGGCCTTCACACAAATCTTGATGAATCAACAGTCGATCACTTACTTCGACTCACTGCCTCGTGGTCACTTCTTTCGGACCTTTCGTTTTCAGACATGCTGCTCTTCACCAAAGTTATTGACCCTAGGTCGAGCGCTGATGAATACGTAGTACTTGGCCAGATGCGCCCAAACAACCGCTCAACGCTTATTGGCGAAGACTTACTTGGAAGAAAGCGCGCCGCGCAGGATGTGCCAATCGTAAAGCTCGCCTTTGAGAGTGGAACTCGAGTTGTTGGTGAAGTAGAGCTCGACGGCTTTGATGACAAGATCCCGGTCTGGTGTATTCCTGTTCGACATGGTGGGCAAATTGTTGGTGTTCTACAACGTCTTCAAGGCCCACTACGTGGGCCAGCGTCTCTCTACGAGCAGGCGTACTTATCAATCTTTGAGCGACTCTGTGACATGGTTGCAGACGGCGCGTTTCCATTTAGAGAAGAAGACGTTGCTGGAGCTGGCATGCCGCGAATTGGAGACGGAATCATCTTGGTTGACGGTGACGGGCGCTTGGAGTTCGCAACACCTAACGCCACCAATGCTCTTCACCGACTCGGGGTCTATGCATCAGTTGAAGGACGCACACTTCGTGAGCTTGGTCTAAAGGCGAGAGCTCTCGAGCGCTCACTCGAACACGGGATTCCTGCTCTTGAAGAAATTGACCGCGGACACGATATTGCAATCGTGCTGCACAGTATTCCGCTGCTTGATCATGGGACGGTTACTGGCGTAATGACCCTGGTTCGAGATGTTTCAGATCTTCGCCAACTAAACCGCGTGGTGCTTAACAAAGAAGCTGCCGTTAGAGAAGTTCACCACCGCGTTAAGAACAACTTGCAAACTATTTCGTCACTGCTTCGTCTGCAGGCTCGTCGCACTGAAAGTGATGAAACCAGAGTTGCTCTGCACGAAGCAGAGCGCCGAGTGCGATCAATTGCTGTGGTGCACGAAGTACTTTCTCGTGAGCCTGGTGAAGAAGTTGTCTTTGACGAAATTGTTCGCTCAATTATTTTGCTCGTTGAAGATACCGCGCTGGCATTTCACCCAGTAGAGATTGTCGTAAACGGAGAGCTCGGAACACTGCCAACAGATCTAGCTACGCCACTCGCAGTGGCGCTCGCAGAGCTTCTCACCAATGCCGTGGAGCACGCCTTTACAGGATTCGCACCGAATGAAAATGTTTCGGGCATTGTGACACTGCATTTGTTCATTGATGGAGAAAATGCAGTTGCAGAAATTCGTGACAATGGGCGAGGACTCGGTGACGATTTCACTTTGGATGTTCCAACGAGTCTCGGACTCTCGATTGTGCGTGACTTAGTACGTGCACAACTTCACGGTTCAATTGAGATGACGTCAGTTCCCAAAGATCAGGGTGGTGGAACGTTCGTTCGAGTTACGGTCCCTACGACCGAGCGAGATTAAGCCTGAGCTTGAC